>NZ_JBFRFX010000005.1:0-276423 GCF_052115045.1 Cupriavidus sp. 2TAF22 | reverse complement strand
GAAGATGTTCGACATTGCCGATCGCATTGAAGCCACCATGCAGGATGGCAAGAAGATGTTCGCCAACCTGGACTGGTTCAGCGCGGTGAGCTACCACATGATGGGCGTGCCGACCGCCATGTTCACCCCGCTGTTCGTGATCTCGCGTACCTCGGGCTGGGCCGCGCACATCATCGAGCAGCGCATCGACAACAAGATCATCCGCCCGAGCGCGAACTACACTGGACCGGAGAACCTGGAGTTCGTGGCACTCAAGGACCGCAAGTAACAGTCCGCGTCCGGTTTGCTCCCTGGGCCGCCGCCATGCGGCGCCCGCGGGAGCGGGGGCAGCCTGCCGCAACGCACGGCCACTGCCCCGGATCATGATTTTCTCTCTTCCCTACGAAATGAACACTGCAAACCGCAAGCCGCTGCCGGGCACCAAGCTGGACTACTTCGACACGCGCGCCGCGGTCGAGGCGATCCAGCCGGGTGCCTATGACAAATTGCCGTACACGTCGCGCGTGCTGGCCGAGAACCTGGTGCGCCGCTGCGACCCGGCCACGCTGACCGCATCGCTCAAGCAACTGATCGAGCGCAAGCGTGACCTGGATTTCCCCTGGTTCCCGGCGCGCGTGGTTTGCCATGACATCCTCGGCCAGACCGCGCTGGTCGACCTGGCCGGCCTGCGCGACGCCATCACCGCCCAGGGCGGCGACCCGGCGAAGGTCAACCCGGTCGTGCCCGTGCAACTGATCGTCGACCATTCGCTGGCCGTGGAATGTGGCGGCTTCGACCCCGACGCGTTCGCCAAGAACCGTGCCATCGAAGACCGGCGCAACGAAGACCGCTTCGACTTCATCAACTGGACCAAGAAGGCGTTCAAGAACGTCGAGGTGATCCCGCCGGGCAACGGGATCATGCACCAGATCAACCTGGAGCGGATGTCTCCGGTGATCCATTCGGTGGGCGGCGTGGCCTACCCCGACACGCTGGTGGGTACCGACAGCCACACGCCGCACGTCGACGCGCTGGGCGTGATCGCTATCGGCGTGGGCGGCCTGGAGGCCGAGAACGTGATGCTCGGCCGCGCCTCGTGGATGCGGCTGCCGGATATCGTCGGCGTGGAACTGAGCGGCAAGCGCCAGCCCGGCATCACCGCCACCGACATCGTGCTGGCGATGACCGAGTTCCTGCGCAAGGAAAAAGTGGTCGGCGCCTACCTGGAGTTCCGCGGCGAAGGCGCTTCGAGCCTGACGCTCGGCGACCGCGCGACGATCTCCAACATGGCCCCGGAATACGGCGCCACCGCCGCGATGTTCTTCATCGACGAGCAGACCATCGAGTACCTGCGCCTTACCGGCCGCGAGGACGAACAGATCAAGCTCGTCGAAACCTATGCCAGGACTGCCGGCCTGTGGGCGGACACGCTGAAGAACGCCGAATACGAGCGCGTGCTCAAGTTCGACCTCTCCACCGTGGTGCGCAACATGGCCGGCCCGTCCAACCCGCACAAGCGGCTGCCGACCTCCGACCTGGCCGAGCGCGGCATCGCCGGCAAGTGGGAGGAAACGCCCGGCCAGATGCCGGACGGCGCCGTGATCATCGCCGCCATCACCAGTTGCACCAACACCAGCAACCCGCGCAACGTGATCGCCGCCGCCCTGCTGGCGCGCAACGCCAACGCGCGCGGCCTGACCCGCAAGCCGTGGGTGAAGAGTTCGCTGGCGCCGGGTTCGAAGGCCGTGCAGCTATACCTGGAAGAAGCCGGCCTGCTGCCGGATCTGGAACAGCTTGGCTTCGGCATCGTGGCCTTCGCTTGCACGACCTGCAACGGCATGTCCGGCGCGCTCGACCCGGCCATCCAGAAAGAGATCATCGACCGCGACCTGTACGCCACCGCCGTGCTCTCGGGCAACCGCAATTTCGACGGCCGCATCCACCCCTACGCCAAGCAGGCCTTCCTGGCCTCGCCGCCGCTGGTGGTCGCGTACGCCATCGCCGGCACCATCCGCTTCGACATCGAGCAAGACGTGCTGGGCACCGACAAGGACGGCAAGCCGGTCCGGCTCAAGGACATCTGGCCGAGCGACGAGGAAATCGACGCGATCGTGGCCAAGAGCGTGAAGCCCGAGCACTTCCGCAAGGTCTACGAGCCGATGTTCAACTTCGCGGTCGACAGCGGCGAGCAGATCAGCCCGCTGTACGACTGGCGCCCGCAGAGCACCTATATCCGCCGCCCGCCCTACTGGGAAGGCGCGCTGGCAGGCGAGCGCACGCTCCAGGGCCTGCGTCCGCTGGCGGTGCTGGGCGACAACATCACGACCGATCACCTGTCGCCGTCGAACGCCATCATGCTCGACAGCGCCGCCGGCGAGTACCTGGCGAAGATGGGCCTGCCGGAGGAGGACTTCAATTCCTACGCGACCCACCGCGGCGATCACCTCACGGCGCAGCGCGCGACCTTCGCCAACCCCACGCTGATCAACGAGATGGCGGTGGTGGACGGCAAGGTCAAGAAGGGTTCGCTGGCGCGCATCGAGCCGGAAGGCAAGGTGGTGCGCATGTGGGAAGCCATCGAGACCTATATGGACCGCAAGCAGCCGCTGATCATCGTCGCAGGGGCGGACTATGGCCAGGGCTCCTCGCGCGACTGGGCGGCCAAGGGCGTGCGCCTCGCCGGCGTGGAAGTCATCGTGGCCGAAGGCTTCGAGCGCATCCACCGCACCAACCTGATCGGCATGGGCGTGCTGCCGCTGGAGTTCAAGCCGGGCGTGAACCGCCTGACGCTTGGCATCGATGGCACCGAGGCCTACGACGTGATCGGCGAGCGCGAGCCGCGCGCGGACCTCACCCTCGTCATCCACCGCAAGAACGGCGAGCGCGTGGAAGTCCCCGTGACGTGCCGCCTCGACACCGCGGAAGAAGTGTCGATCTACGAGGCGGGCGGCGTGCTGCAGCGCTTCGCGCAGGACTTCCTCGAATCGACGAAAGCCGCGGCCTGACATAAGGCGGCTTGCGTTCCGGGCGGCACGGCGGCGTGCCGCCCGGTTTCACCAGGACACTATTTCCATGGCCCACGTACCCCAGATCAAGATTCCCGCCACCTACATCCGTGGCGGCACCAGCAAGGGCGTGTTCTTCCGCCTGCAGGACCTGCCCGCGGCCGCGCAGGTGCCCGGCGAAGCGCGCGACAAGCTGCTGATGCGCGTGATCGGCAGCCCCGACCCCTACGGCAAGCAGATCGACGGCATGGGCGCGGCAACGTCCAGCACCAGCAAGACCGTCATCATCTCGAAGAGCAGCCGGCCCGGCCACGACGTCGACTATCTGTTCGGCCAGGTCTCGATCGACCAGCCCTTTATCGACTGGAGCGGCAACTGCGGCAACCTGTCCGCCGCCGTCGGGCCGTTCGCCATCAGCGCCGGCCTGGTCGACCCGAGCCGCATCCCGCACAACGGCGTGGCCACCGTGCGCATCTGGCAGGCCAACATCGGCAAGACCATCATCGGCCATGTGCCCATCACCGATGGCGCCGTGCAGGAAACCGGCGACTTCGAACTCGACGGCGTGACCTTCGCCGCCGCCGAAGTCCAGCTCGAGTTCATGGATCCGGCCGCCGAGGAAGAAGGCGCGGGCGGTGCCATGTTCCCCACCGGCAACCTGGTAGACGACCTCGAGGTGCCGGGCGTCGGCACGCTCAAGGCGACCATGATCAATGCCGGCATCCCGACCATCTTCGTCAACGCCGAAGCCATCGGCTACACCGGCACCGAGCTGCAGGAAGCCATCAACGGCGACGCCAAGGCCCTGACCATGTTCGAAACCATCCGCGCCTACGGCGCGATGCGCATGGGCCTGATCAAGAATATCGACGAGGCCGCCAAGCGGCAGCACACGCCGAAGGTGGCCTTTGTCGCCAAGCCGGCCGACTACGTTGCCTCCAGCGGCAAGCGCGTTGCCGCCGGCGACGTCGACCTGCTGGTGCGTGCCTTGTCCATGGGCAAGCTCCATCACGCCATGATGGGCACGGCCGCCGTGGCCATCGGCACCGCCGCGGCGATCCCGGGCACGCTGGTGAACCTGGCTGCCGGCGGCGGCGAACGCAATGCGGTGCGCTTCGGCCATCCTTCGGGCACCTTGCGGGTGGGCGCGCAAGCCAGCCAGGTCGACGGCGAATGGGCCGTGACCAAGGCCATCATGAGCCGCAGCGCGCGCGTGCTGATGGAAGGCTGGGTACGGGTGCCGGGCGACGCGTTCTGAGTAGTGCCACGGCCGGAGCCCTGACTCCGGCCCGATCGTGCTGCAGTCCGCGGCCCGGCCCATGACCCGCGCGGGCCAGCGCGCCGAGCGAAGCCCGCAAGGCCAATATCGTCATCATCGGCACCGGCGGCACCATTGCCGGCGCGGGCGCCGCCGCCACCAATACCGCCGCCTACCAGTCGGCGGTGGTGCCGGTGGACAAGATCATCGCCTCGGCGCCCGAGATCTCGAAGATCGCCAACGTCAAGGGCGAGCAGGTCTTCCAGATCGGCTCGGAGAGCTTCAATAACGAACGGCTGCTCAAGCTTGGCAAGCGCGTCTCGGAGCTGCGCAAGCAGCCGGACGTGGATGGCGCGCGCCCGGTTAGCCGCGCCCCTATGGCTGGAAGCTCGCAACGCGGCTTTCCAGCCGTTTTCCAGCCGTTTTCCCTCCATTCGAGGGGCTGCCCTGCAAGCACGCACGTTGCCGGAGGTAGCGGGCCTGCACCCACCGGCAGCAACGGAGATGGCACCAACGTGGGCAGGCAAAACACTTGGCCGTTAATTGCGTTAACAGCGCGATCAATCCGCCAACGGCGCGGATGAAAGACTATTTCCCGTCGACGCTGCCCACGGGCACCAGGATGGTCTCGCCCGACGCGACCAGCCGCAGCACGCCGTCGCGCTCGGCGAACACATCGGCCCGCGCGAATATCTGCCGCCTGCCCGCCTTGACGACGCTGGCGCGCGCCACGAAGGCCTGCCCCAGCGCCGGCGCCATGCAATTCACCGAATAGTGCGAAGCCAGTACCGGCCCCGCCACGGTGGTGGCAGCGAAACCGCATGCCGTGTCGACCAGCGCGCCGAGCACGCCGGCATGGAGCAAGCCTGCGTATTGCGTGGCCTCTTCGTGCCACGGCATGCGCAGCTCCGCCTCCCCTTTTTCGGCGCGCACCACCTCGAAGCCCAGCCAGCGATTTAGCGCGGCGGTGCGATTGACGTCCTTGAGTGTCGCCAGTGAATACGCGGCCGTGGCCGGGGCTTCCATGTCTGTCGTCATTACCCTTCCCTCCTTGAATCGATCGGTCAGCAGGTGCCTTCGGCCTGGCTTTAATATAGACCAGTCTATATAATTCCAGCCGTATCGCAACCCCTCCGATGCATCAGGACACCCGCATCAGGACACCCGCCAATGCCAGCCCACGCCAAGCACCGCGACAAGATCGTCCGCGCCGCAGCCGTCCTGTTCCGCCAAAACGGCTACGCGGCCAGCGGCACCAATGACATCGTTGCACTGAGCGGCGCGCCCAAGGGATCGCTGTATCACTACTTCCCGCGCGGCAAGGAGCAGATCGCCGAGGAAGTCATCGCCTACGCCGGCGAACTGGTGCGCGCGACGCTTGCGCGGCTATGCGCCGGGCACGATTCGCCAGCGGCGATCGCAAGGGCCTACGGCACGGCCCTGGCGGGCTGGATGGCGGAGTCGGAATACCGCGACGGCTGCCCCATCTCGACCATCCTGCTGGAGCTTGCGCCCGGGGCCGAAGCCGTCGCCCAGGCCGGCAGGGCCGCGTTTGCTTCGTGGGAAAGCGTGCTGGCGGCGGCATTCGCGACACACGGCATCCCGCCCGCGCGCGCAGCCGGGCTGGCAAGCCTGATGGTCTGCTCGTGGTCCGGGGCGCTGATTCTCGCCCGGGCCGCGCGCAGCCGCGAACCGCTCCTGCGCGCGAGCGAGGAACTGGCGTGCCAGCTCGATGCCGCCGTCCGGGATGCGCGACGGCAGGCAGGCCAGCAGCCTTAGAACAGCGTGGTGCTCATCAGGGCCTTGGCCACGAGCTCGCCCTCGTTTGCACCTTCCGCGTAGAGCGACACCTCGGTAACCACCTGCCTGCGCCCGCGGCGGATCACGCTGGCCACAGCGCGCAGGTTGGCCGCCCTTGCCGCTTCGAGATACTGGATATTCAGCGAACCGGTCGCGCCACCGCGCAAGTGCTCGCCATCGCAGCCGGACACAGCCGCCGCCGCACCCGTCACATCGATCAGCGTGGCGATGACGCCGCCGTGGACAATCTCGCCGACCGTGATATTGGCCGGGCTGAACGGCAGCACCAGCTCGACATGGTCCACCGCCAGCACATCCAGGGCGATGCCCAGCGAGCGGGCCACGGGAGAGCCCATCAGGACTTGCTCCACGAACTGGCGGATGCGCGGGTCGACAGGCGCGGCGGCGGTGCCGGCAGCGCTGGACAGCGCGGTGACGAGGATAGACATGGCAGGCTCCTGGTTGGAAGATCGTGCAGCAGGTGCAGCGTAAGCCTGCCGGAGGCAGCGCTCAATTACGTGGCAGGTAATCAGGATCCGTCATCGCCGGCATCCGGCCGCCGGCATTGCGTCGCCGCACGCCGCGCGACCGGGGATCATGCCCGCCGCCGTTTATAATGTGCGGCCATCCGCCCCGCCTCACCGCCGCATGCCGTCAAACCCGCAAGACACCCGCCAGCCAGCATCGCCCGCCGGCTCTCCCGCCGGCTCTCCCGACACCCGCCGCGACGACAATCTGTCCGACCGCCCCGACAGCCCCTGCATCGGCATCTGCTCGACCCTGTTCGACGAAATCTGCCAGGGCTGCGGCCGCACCGCGATGGAAGTCAGCAACTGGGTCTTCCTGGACGACACGGAAAAGCAGGCCGTCTGGGAGCGCATCACGCGCGAGGGCACCGCGCGCCGCTTCTGCCGCAACTGAGCTTTCCTCCTCCTGCCCCCGGGCTCAGCCGCCCGCCAGCCGCCGCTCCATATCCTCGACTTCGCGCCGTTCCAGCCGCTGGCGAGCCAGCTTGCGCCAGCTTTCGGCAAGTGATGGCAGTACCGCCATATCGGCCAGCGCCACCGTATCGAGCCGATCCACGTACAGCACATGCAGCAAGCGATGCAGGCTCCAGCCGGGGCATGGCCGCTCGACCAGCGCAAGGCAGTCCCCGCCCCCCGCGTCACCCTCTTCCAGCACCCGGTAATACCAGCCGGTGCGCAAGCTTTGCTGGACCGCCCGCGCCATGCCAGCGTGGCCGAAACGGTGGTTCAGCTTCCAGCAGGGCTGGCGCGCCTGCGACACTTCGACCAGCGCCGTGCCGAGGCGGTAGCGGTCGCCGATACAGACCTCTTTCTCGGTAAGGCCGGCGCTGCTCAGGTTCTCGCCGAACGCCCCGGGCAGCGACAGCAACCCGGCGGCGGCAGCGGACAGCGGCGCAAGCTCCCGCCGCCAGGCCGCGTAGTGGTCGAAGGCATAGTGGTGGAGCGCTTTTTCGGGGCCGCCGTGATGCCGGGGGTCGCCCTGCCCGTCGCCGGCAAGGCCGAGCCTGGTGACGCGCACCACGCCCGCCGCCGGCCGCTTGTCGATGCCGCTGGGCACGCCCTTGGGCCCGAAGGGCCGCACGGCGCCGAGCAGGACCTCGTCGATGCGGGTGACCAGCGCCGGCGTTGCGGCAAACCCGCTCACAAGCCGGCCTCTCCCAGCCAGCGCCCGAACATGCGGCGCCCCGCCGCAGCCACATCCGCGCCGATCTCCGCCGTACGCGCACGGATCTCGCGCGGATCGATACCCGCCTTGCCGAGCTCGACGGTATGCCCGATCAGCCAGCCTTCCAGCTCCGCCGGACGGGCCTCGGGATGGAACTGCAGCGCCAGGACCTGGCGGCCGATGGCGTAGGCCTGGTGCGGCACCGCGGCCGTGGAGGCCAGCAGTTGCGCGCCGGCGGGCAGGTCGAAGGTATCGCCGTGCCAGTGCAGCACGTTCCAGCCGGCGCTCTCCAGTTCCGCCAGCGCCGAGTCACGCCCGGCCGCGGTAGGCTGGATCGGCGCCCAGCCGATTTCCCGCGTGCCCGGGTAGACCCGCGCGCCGCACGCACGCGCGATCAGCTGCGCGCCCAGGCAGACCCCGATCACCGGCCGCCCGCCTTCGAGCCGCGCGCGGATGATGTCGATTTCGGCATCCAGCCACGGATAGGCCTCGTTCTCGTATACGCCGATCGGGCCGCCGAGCACAACCAGCAGGTCGGCAGGCTGCGCGGCGACCACGCTCAGGTCGTCGATACCCGCGCGCAGCACTTGCAGGGCGTGCCCGCGCTCGCGCAGGGCGTCGCCCAGCACGCCGGCGTCTTCGAATGCGACGTGCTGTATGACATGGGTGGTGAACCTGGCTTGGGTCATGGCGGTCCCGTCTGGACGATGCAAAGCACCGATCTTAATGGCTTGCGGCGCAAGCCGGCAACGGCTCGCGCCATGACATGCCGCGCGCCGCGGCCAGCCGCCCCGCTCAGCGCGCGCCGCCCTCCGGCTTGAGCACCAGCGTATCGAAGACTTCGTTGCCCGGCGCGCGCCGCCCGGGGGCCATGGTGATGTATTGCACCGAGGCCCATTTGTCGGTCCAGTCGCGGTAGTGGGTGGACATCACGTTGCCCGACTGCCCGGTGGAATCCATGAACCGCGATTCGGCCAGGTCGGAGAGATCGTAGATGGCACGCAGGCTGGCCGCATGCACGCTCTCGAACGGCGCCGCTTCGTCGCGCAGGTTGTGGCGCCCCACATTGACCGTGTAGGTGTCGCCGCCGCTCGGCACCTTCACGTTGAACAGGCCCGCCAGGTAGGGATGCTTGCCGAAGGGCTTGTGCTCGGAGCGCGCAGCGTGCGCCATGCCCCATTGCCAGCGCTCGGGCTTGTCTCCGTAGCGCTGGTCCAGATCGGCAATGGCGCGGCGCCATGCCTTGGCGATGGCGTCATCGCAGTCTTCGTGGGCCGGCGTGGTGCTGTCGTCGCACCAGAATGCGCCGAGCCCGCGGGGGTTGCGCAGCACGTTGAGCATGGGCTGCTGCACGTTGCGCTGCTCCCACAGGCGATTGAACACGGCGTCGCCCACCTTGTCCTCGAACAGCACCCGCGACAGCTCGCGCAGCCAGGCCGTCGCCACCAGCGGCTGCGCCAGCCCGGGCTGCATGTCGCCGTCCCACTGGCGCAACGACTCGAGCAGCGCGCGCTCGCGCGCGGGCAGCGCCGGGCCGCCGGCGAAGGGCGCCGCCAGCAGCAGCGGCAAGGCATCGCGCACCGCCAGCGAGAGCGTGTCTTTCTGGATCGCGCCAAAGCTGTCCATGGTGTGCCGTTCGGTCGCGTCCAGCAGGGTGCGGATGCGCTGGTAACGATAGGGCACGGTCCATTCGCTGGTCAGGAAGTACGGGTAATCGTCCTCCACGATCTTGTGGTTGGCCGTGGCGATGACGCCTTCGGGCGGATTGAAGCGGCGCGGCAACTGATCGAAGGGAATGAAGCCATTCCAGTCGTAGCGCGCATCCCAGCCCGGCGCCGGCGCCAGCCCCTTCAGGTCGTTGTCGGCACGGCGCAGCGGCACACGGCCCGGCGCGATGAAGCCGATATTGCCGTCCACGTCCGCGTAGACGATGTTCTGCTGCGGCGAATGGAAATCGCGCAGTGCCGCCAGGAAGCTGTCCCAGCCGGTGGCCCGGTTCAGCGCGAGCCCGGCCTGGAAGGTGCGGTCGTCGGCGCGCAGCGCGGTCCACTGGAAGGCCACCACGAACTGCGCGCCGAGCGGCGCCGCGGCGGCGGAGACGGGTTCGGCCACGTCGGAAATCACCGGCCCGTGGCGCGTCTCGCGCACGCTCAGGGTCACGTCGGGCGCGCCCTTGACGCGGATGGTCTCGCTGCGCACCGTGAAATCGGCCCAGCCGTCCGGCGTCTGGTAGCGCCGGGTGCTGCCGGGCTGGATTCGTTCGATATACAGGTCCTGCACATCGGGCGCGGTATTGGTGAAGCCCCAGGCAATGCGCTGGTTATGCCCCAGCACCACCAGCGGCGTGCCAGGCAGCGTGGCACCGCTGACATCCAGCCCCGGCGCCTGCAGTTGCGCGAAGTACCACAGCGCCGGCGCCTGCAGGCCCAGGTGCGGATCGTTGGCCAGCAGCGGCTTGCCCGAGCGCGTATGGGCGCCCGATACCACCCAGTTGTTCGAGCCCATGCCCTCCACGTAGCCGGGCGGGGCCTGCTGTTCGACGCGCGCCATGGCGGTGGCCAGCGGCGCCAGGTGCCGGTAGAGGTTGCCGTAGTCCATGGTGCGCGGCGCCCGATCGCCCGGATACGGCGCCAGCAGTTCATTGATGCGCGCGACCGGCAACACCTGCGCCAGCCGCATGCGCAGCGTCTCCTGCGTCCAGTTGCCGCCCAGGTCCCACGCCATCATGGTCTGCCAGGCCAGCGTATCGGCCGGCTCCCAGTGTTCGGGCTTCGTGCGCAGCAGCACGAACTCCGGCGGCAGCGGGCCCTTGCGCGTGTCGATATAGGCGTTGACCCCGTCGGCATAGGCTTGCAGCGCGGCGCGCGTCGCGGGCGTGGAGCTGGCCAGGATGGCCTCGGCATTGCGTCGCACGCCGAGCGTGCGCAGGAAGCGGTCGGCATCGAGTGCTTGCGGCCCGATGATCTCGGCCAGGCGCCCCGACACGATGCGCTTGTTCATCTGCAGTTGCCACAAGCGGTCCTGCGCGTGCACGAAGCCGAGCGCGTAGTAGGCGTCCTCTACGTTGGCTGCCTTGATGTGGGGTACATCGTGACGGTCCCTGACGATGGAGACGCGCTCGCGCAGCCCCGGCAGGCTCAGCGTGCCCGCGGTCTGTGGTTGCGACGCCTGCCGGTACCACACGTAGCCGCCGAGCGCGCCGGCCAGCAGCAGCGCCGCCAGCGCCAATACCAGCCAGGCCAGCCGTTTGAACCAGCGCATCGATCCCTCTCCTCCGCGTGACGGCACGCAGCGCCCGCGGTTATTTATGTTTTTGTCCCAGTGCTGCTGTCTCTTGTCTCTTGTCGCCTTGCGCCGCGCCGGCCTTTGCTCGCATGGCGAAGCGGGCCGGCCAGCGGTCGGAACCCCGGCATTATCGCCGAAGCAGGCACCGCCAGGGCAAGCACCCGCGCCCATGAAAAATGCCCGGACCTGCCGGGCATGCTTCCCTGCTGCGGGCAGTGACGCCGGATTGCGCGCCCTGCCCCGCGCCGATCAAGGCCGGGCGCTTCAGGCCGCCGGCTTCCTCAACTGCAGCGACTTGTACTCGAGGAATTCCTCCAGCCCGTACTTGCCGGCTTCGCGCCCGTTGCCGGACTGCTTGTAGCCGCCGAACGGCGCCTGCATGTTGAACGGGCCGCCGTTGATGTCGACCTGGCCCGTGCGGATGCGGCGAGCCACGCGGATGGCGCGCGCTTCGTCGCCCGACCACACCCCGCCGCCCAGCCCGTAGATGCTGTCGTTGGCGATGCGCACGGCGTCTTCCTCCGTGTCGTAGCAGATGATCGACAGCACCGGGCCGAAGATCTCTTCCTGGGCAACGGTGGCCTTGGGGTCGACATTGCCGAGCACGGTCGGCTTGACGAAGAAGCCCTTGTCCAGCCCCGCGGGCGCTTCAGGCCCGCCCGCCACCAGTTCGGCGCCTTCGTTGAGGCCGCGCTGGATATAGCTGTTCACGCGCTCTTTCTGCGTAGCGGAAATCAGCGGGCCCAGGCGGCTGGTTTCCTGCAGCGGGTCGCCCACGGTGAAGGCATCGGCCACCTGCTTGGCGATCGCCTTGACTTCGTCGTAGCGGCCGCGCGGCACCAGCATGCGGGTGTGGGCCGAGCAGGTCTGCCCGGAATTGAGGAAGCAGGCGTTGATGGTGCCCTTCACCGCGGCCGCCATGTCCGCGTCGTCGAGGATCACCGAGGCGGACTTGCCGCCCAGCTCCAGCGCCACGCGCTTGACGCTCTGCGCGCCCAGCTCGGAGACGCGCTTGCCGGCACGCGTGGAGCCGGTAAACGACACCATGTCCACCTCGGCGTGGCTGGCCAGCACTTCGCCCACGACGGGGCCGAAGCCGGTGACCAGGTTGAACACGCCCGGCGGCAGGCCGGCGGCTTCGATCACCTCGGCCAGCACGAAGGCGTTGAGCGGCGCCACTTCGGACGGCTTGAGCACGACGGTGCAGCCGGCCGCCAGTGCCGGCGCCACCTTGAGCGTGATCTGATTGAGCGGATAGTTCCACGGCGTGATGGCCGCCACCACGCCGACCGGCTCACGCACCACCAGCGAATTGCCGACCTCCTCCTCGAAGGCGAAGCTCTCCACCAGCTTGGCAGCCTGCGCCCAGTTGTAGACCGGGCCGCCGACCTGGATCGCGCGGGCCAGCTTGATCGGCATGCCGACTTCACCCGCGATCAGTTGCGCCAGTTCCTCGCTGCGTTCCTTGAGGCCCTCCGCAACCTTGCGGATATATCCCGCGCGCACGCTGGGCGGCGTGGCCGACCAGGCGTCGAAGGCGGCGCGGGCAGCCTGGATGGCATCCTCGGCATCGCGCGCATGCCCTTCGGGGATGCGGCCCATGACGGCTTCGGTGGTGGAATGGATGACGTCGATATGGCCGGTGCCATGAGGCGCGACCCACTTACCGTTGATAAAAAGTTTGTCTCGTTGTTGCATGGCCACAGTTTTCAGTTGGGTGAATAGGCGGGTGCAAATTTTGTTACTTTTATGGTGCTCCACATTGTAGAGCGGTTTGGCGCCTCGGTTTTTTGCGGTGCGCCAGCCGCCCCGCACAACGTGGCGATAATCGGCCGACGACGAGCCGAACCCCGGCACAGCGCGCCGCATGCCGCTGCCGGCGCACAACAAGGGAGAGCAAAGAGACATGACCGACCCGGTGTTCCACAAGACCGAGCAGGGCCAGGACGAGATCCGCACGCGCGCGCGCAGACTCGACCACAAGACGCGCGCCCTGCTGCTGATCGTCAACGGCGAACGCCGGCGCAGCGATCTGCTGGCCCAGACCGGCGGCATGGGCGTGGGCCCCGAGGCCCTCGAAGCCTTGCTCGAAGCCGGCCTGATCGGCACCGGGGACGCCGCGCCGCCGGACGCACCTGCCCGGGACGCCCAGGACCTGCCCGAGCCGGCGACAACCGGCGCAAGCGGCCCCGCCGGCCATGCCGACAGCGTCTTTTCCATCTACGCCAGCCGCGGTGCGGGCGATGGCGGCGATGCGGGCGACAGCAAGGGCACCGGCAGCTACCAGGCGCTTTATCACTTCTATACGGATGTCATCGGACATCATCTCGGCCTGCGCGGCTACATGCTGCAGGTCAAGGTCGAGAAGGCCGCCAGCCCGGCTGAGCTGATGGCGCTGCGCGACACGCTGTACGCGGCCCTGCGCAAGGCCAAGGGCGAGATCACCGCGGCCGCCATCATCGACCAGCTCGACAAGATGACGCGCGACGAGGGACAGGCGCAGGCGCACGCCTGAGCACAGGCACGCGGCGCGGCAGCAGTGCGCACTTCGCAACAGAATGGAAAAGGGCCGCACTGAACTTGGCGGCCCATTTCTTCCTGCGCTTGCCGCCTGGCTGGCGGAGCCGGCGCGACGCGCTTAGCCGTCGATGCCTTGCGACTCCAGGTACTCGTCATACGTACCCAGGTAGTCGGTCAGCGTGCCGTCGGTTCGCACTTCGATCACGCGCGTGGCCAGGCCGCTGACGAACACGCGGTCGTGCGAGACGAAGATCAGGGTGCCGGTGTACTTGTCGAGCGCGATCTGCAGCGATTCGATCGATTCCATGTCCATGTGGTTGGTCGGCTCGTCGAGCGCCATCACATTGTGCCGGCCCAGCATCAGCTTGCCCCAGATCATGCGGCCCTTCTCGCCGCCGGACAGCACCTTGACCGATTTCTTGATGTCGTCGGCCGAGAACAGCAGGCGGCCCATGGTGCCGCGCAGCGACTGGTCGTCGTCGCCGGCCTGGGTCCACTGGCTCATCCAGTCCATCAGGTCGCGGTCGGCCGGGAATTCCTCGTAGGTATCCTGCGGCATGTAGCCGACGTTGGCGTTCTCGGCCCACTTGATCGTGCCGCGATCCACTTCCACGCCGCGCTGCACGCCGTTCTGCACGGCATTGTTCAGCAGGCTGCGCAGGAGCGTGGTCTTGCCGGCGCCGTTCTCGCCGATGATGGCCACGCGCTCGCCGGCCTGGATGGCCATCGACAGGTTGTTGATGATCTTGCGGTCGTAGGTCTTGGTGATGCCGTCCGCTTCCACCGCCAGGTTGTGCAGCTTCTTCTCGAACTCGAAGCGGATGAAGGGGTTCTGGCGCGACGAGGGCTTGATGTCCTCGACCTTGATCTTGTCGATCTGCTTGAGGCGCGAGGTGGCCTGGCGTGCCTTGGACTTGTTGGCCGAGAAGCGGCGCACGAAGTCCTGCAGTTCGCCGATGCGCTCCTTGGCGCGCGCATTTGCCGCCATCTGGCGCTCACGCGCCTGCATGGAGGCTTCCATGTAGTCGTCGTAGTTGCCCGGATAGACCTTGAGCGTGCCGTAGTCCATGTCGGCCATGTGCGTGCACACGGAGTTCAGGAAGTGGCGATCGTGGGAAATGATGATCATGGTGGAGTTGCGCTCGTTGAGCACTTCCTCCAGCCAGCGGATGGTGTTGATGTCCAGGTTGTTGGTCGGCTCATCGAGCAGCAGCACGTCCGGGTTCGAGAACAGCGCCTGCGCCAGCAGCACCCGCAGCTTCCAGCCGGGCGCGACGTTGCTCATGGTGCCCTGGTGCTGGTCGGTGGGAATGCCCACGCCCAGCAACAGCTCGCCCGCACGCGCCTCGGCGGTGTAGCCGTCGTACTCGGCGTACTTGGCCTCCAGCTCGGCGGCCTTCATGTAGTCTTCGTCGGTGGCTTCCGGGTTGGCGTAGATGGCGTCGCGCTCGGCGGCGGCGGCCCACATCTCGGTATGGCCCATCATGACCACGTCCAGCACGCGCATGTCTTCATAGGCGAACTGGTCCTGGCGCAGCTTGCCCAGGCGCACGCCCGGCTCCAGCATGACGTTGCCGCCCGACGGCTCCAGGTCGCCACCGAGGATCTTCATGAAGGTGGACTTGCCGCAGCCGTTCGCGCCGATCAAGCCGTAGCGGTTGCCCTCGCCGAACTTGACCGAGATATTCTCGAACAACGGCTTGGGGCCGAACTGCATGGTGATGTTTGCGGTAGAAAGCACGTCTGGAACCTTGTATGAATGATGGGGCGCGAAACTGGCGCGCGCATGGCGCGCGGCGATGCCGGCGGCAGTGCCCGTGCGGCGATGGCGCCACAAGTGCAGCGGCATGGCATCGGCATGCGGCCCCGGCTTGCGGGCCGATGGCCGGCAAGCACTGGAGCCCGGACAGGAAACCGGGAAATAACCCGTAATTTTACCATCCGCGAGCGCGCTAAAGAAGCGCCAGCCTTCAGATAGGGGCGCAAGCCCCCGCTTTCAACACCGGATAGCCCGAGAGGGACAGCGAAAAACCATCCTCGCGTGCGCTCAACTGCGCCTGGCCGCCTACCGGCAGCGTCAGCTTGCGCTCACAGTGCCCGAATGGCAGGCCGGTCAGCACCGGCACGGACAGGCGCTCCTGCAGGTAGCGCACCACCGCTGGCAGGTCGTAGCCATTGTCGTAGTCGGTCACGCGGTAGTTGGAAAAATCGCCCAGCACGATGGCGCGCTGCGCCCCCAGCACGCCGGCCTGGTCGAGTTGCAGCAGCATGCGCTCGACGCGGTATGGCGGCTCGTTGACGTCTTCCAGGAACAGGATGCCGCCGTCGACGGCCGGCATGAAGCGCGTGCCCAGCAGGCTGCACAGCATGGCCAGGTTGCCGCCCCACAGCGTGCCGGACACGGTGCCGCTGAATGGCTGGCCGCCGGCCTGGGGCGCCTGCACATCGATGGTGTAGGCCGGGTCATGCATCACGCCGAGGAAATGCTGCCACATGAAGGCGTCGACCGGCTCGGCGCCGAAATCGGCCAGCAGCATCGGCCCCGCGAACGTCACGCCGCCGCACGCCGCCAGGTAGGCCAGCTGGAAAGCCGTGAAGTCACTGTGACCCACGATGGGCGTGCACGCGCCGCGCGCCTGCTCCGCGATGCGGGCAAAGTCCACGCGCTCCAGCAAGCGCGCGATGCCATAGCCGCCGCGCACGGCCAGCGTCAGTTCGTGCGGCGTGCCGGTGCCGATGGCATGCAGGTCGGCCAGGCGCTCGTCGTCGGTGCCGCCGAAGCGCAGGTAGCGGCGTGCCAGCACGTCCGGATTGCCGACGTGCAAGCCATGCTGCCTGAGCCAGGCAACAGCACGCGCGGCGATGGCGACGTCGTGGGGATAGCCCGAGGACGCAATCAGGCGGACTTCGGTCGGCGGCGTGGCGAGGTTCGGCATCGGATCGGGGAGCTGGCTCATGCGTCGGGATCGGGGCTTGGAGCGGGGCCGGGAACGGGGCTTAACACGGGGCTGGAGTCCGGGCTGGAATCAGGCTGGCTGGCGCCGCCGGCATTATCCGCCGTCGCGCAGCGGGCGCAGCCAGTGCCCGCGGCCTGCGCCGCCGGCACGCCTTGCTGCTCGGCTTGTTGCTCGGCTTGCTGCGCGGCCTTCTGCGCAGCCTTCTGCGCGCGCCGCCTGGCACCGAAGAAGGCCTTCAGCATGCCCCCGCATTCGTCGGCCAGCACGCCGCCGGCGATGGAGGTCTGGTGATTGAGCTGCGCCTGCTCGAACAGGTTGAGCACGCTGCCCGCGGCGCCTGTCTTGGGGTCCGAGGCGCCGAACACCACGTGGCGGATGCGCGCATGGAGGATGGCGCCGCTGCACATCACGCATGGTTCCAGCGTCACGTACAGCTCGCACTCCGGCATGCGATAGTTGCCGATCACCTGCGCGGCGGCACGCAATGCCTGCATTTCGGCATGCGCGGAGGGATCCACCGAGCGGATCGGCAGGTTGTGGCCGCGCGCGATGACGGCATCGTTCCACACCACCACCGCGCCCACCGGCACTTCGCCGGCAGCCTCGGCCAGGCGCGCTTCCTCCAGCGCCGCCCGCATATAGCGGCGGTCGCGCTCGGCGGCGGGATCGAGGCCTGCTTCGCCTGCCAGGGGCGGCAGGATCGGGGCGTTCATCTCGGCTGGCATGGGCTGGCTGACGCCTCAGTCCTGCGCGGGCAGGCTGAGGGAAGCGCTGACCTCGGCCCAGCAGTTCGGCGTCTCGAACAGCACCAGGCGCGTCAGCTGCAACTGGTGGCCGAAGCAATCCTTGAATACCGGCGAGAGAATGTCGAAGGCGATCTGCGCCAGGTTTTCCACGGTGGGAATGGCGTCCAGCACGACCGTCTTGTGCCCTTCCATGGACTGCAGGAAATTCAGCAGCGCGGTGTCGCCGCGATGAATCAGGAAGGCATGGTCCCACTTGTCGACCAGATGCTCGTTGGCCAGCGCCTTGATGTCGCTGAAATCCAGGATCATGCCCTCGTCCGACGCGCCCGCGCGGCGCAGCACCTCGCCCGAGAGCGTGAGGTCCAGGCGATAGCGATGGCCGTGGATGTTGCGGCACTGGCCGCCATGGTTGGGGATGCGGTGGCCGGAGTCGAATTCCAGACGGCGGGTAATGGAGACTTGCTTGTTCATGGGTGCCGGTGTGTGCGGGTACGGTGATCGGGGCGAATCGGAACGAATCGGGGCGAATCGGGAGCGAAAGGCCGGGACTACCGGATACCTAGCAACTTGTGTGTCTGCAGCGAGAGGCGCCAGCGCGGGCGGCGCTGGCAGAACTCGACCGCGAGCGCCGTATTCTGCCGCGCCAGCGGGCCGTCCATGGCCTGCACCAGGAAATGGCGGAAATCAAGCCGCTCGTATGCGGCGAAATCCTGGCCATCCTGCGGGATGACTACCTTGAGCTCATCGCCGCGCGTGACCACCAGCTCCGCGCCCATCTTGGGGCTGACGCAAACCCAGTCGACCCCCTCCGGCACCGGCAGGGTGCCGTTGGTTTCGATGGCGATCTCGAAGCCGCGCGCGTGCAGCGCTGCGATCAGCGGCGCATCGAGCTGCAGCAATGGCTCGCCGCCAGTGCAAACCACCAGCGGCCGGCCGGCGCCGCCGGCGTCCACGTCCTGCGGCCACTGCGCCGCGACCTTGTCGGCGAGCGCCTCGGCAGTGCGGTACTTGCCGCCTTCGGTGCCGTCGGTGCCGACGAAATCGGTATCGCAGAACTGGCAGACCGCGCTCGCCCGGTCCTCTTCGCGCCCGCTCCATAGATTGCATCCGGAGAAGCGGCAGAACACCGCGGCGCGGCCGGCGTTGGCGCCCTCGCCCTGCAGTGTGTAGAAGATTTCCTTGACGGCGTAAGTCATGCTGGTGGTGAAGCGGTAATGGGTTTTTGTGGGTATGCAGTCATCATGCGCCAGCCATGGGCCGCCGGCATGCGGCATTCATGCGGCATTCATGCGGCATCCATACTGCAAAAAAATGCGACAAGCACGGTGGCGGCAAGACGGTCGGCGGCCGGGCGGACGGATTCCGGCCGGCGGGCGGCGATGCCGCAAAGGCAATCGCGCGCGCGGGGCGGCCGGGAAGCGGGCAAACAGGCGGCCACCCATGATCGATGGCCAGTGGCCAGGGTACTGCGGCTAACTCGCTATTTTCGCACAGGTCGCGAAGTCGCTCCAGCCGCCGCATCGTTCGCGCCTATACCTTGGCCCACTCCGCCGCCCGCAGCCGCGTGCCGACGAAGTCCAGGAAGCACGCGATACGCGCCGATAGCTGCGTGTTGAGGTAATAGACCGCGTTGATCGACTGCCGTTCTTCGATGGTCTCCTTCATCAGCACCTGGACCAGGTCGCCGCGGCGGCGGTCCGCTTCGGTCATGAAATCCGACAGGCACACCAGGCCCTCCCCGGCCAGCGCAAGCTGGCGCAGGGTTTCGCCGCTCGATGCGGCCAGATGCGGCGTGACCTGCACCTCTTCGCCCATGGCGCCGTGCAGCGGCCAGCGGTTGAGCGACTCCGGCTGGTTGAAGCCGATCAGGCTATGCGCGGCAAGGTCCGCCACCGATGCCGGTCGGCCGCGCGCCTTGAGATAGGCCGGGCTGGCCAGCACCCGCACGCGGCTGGTGGCCAGGGGGCGGGCATGCAGGGTGGAGTCGCGCAGCGCGCCGATGCGGATGGCCACGTCGGTGCGGTGCTCCAGCAGGTCGATGATCAGGTCGTTGGTGTTCAGTTCCAGCTCGATTTCCGGGTACTCGCGGCGGAACTCTCCTACCAGCGGCACGATCACGTGCAGCATGAAAGGCGACGCCGCGTTCACCCGCAGCCGGCCCGCCGGGCGCTGGCGGCGTACCGCCATCTGCTCCTCGGCCAGATCCACCGAGGCCAGGATGTTGCGCGCATGGGCCAGCAGCGCCTCGCCCTCCTCGCTCAGCGCCAGCCGCCGCGTGGTCCGGTGCAGCAAGGTGGTGCCGACCTTGTCCTCCAGCCGGCCGAGCGCCCGGCTGATGCCGGAAACGGTCTGCCCCAGTTGCTCGGCCGCGGCCGTGATGGAGCCGCTGTCCACCACGGTGGCGAAGGCCTGCAGTTCTTCGAGTGTGATCTTCATTGTTGAATACTAATCAAATATCTTATCCAGATCACCCTCTTAATCGGCAAGAAATGCACGGGCACACTCCCTCCATCCCGAATTTCCCGGATGTCCGGAGCCAACCATGCCCATCGCCCTGCTCGCGCTGACCATCAGCGCGTTCGCCATCGGTACCACCGAATTCGTCATCGTCGGCCTGATTCCCACCATCGCCGCCGATCTCCATATCACCCTGCCCTCCGCCGGCCTGCTGGTCAGCCTCTATGCGCTGGGCGTCGCCGTCGGCGCGCCGGTGCTGACCGCCCTCACCGGCCGCCTGCCGCGCAAGGCGCTGCTGGTGTCGCTGATGGCGCTGTTCACGCTGGGCAACCTGCTGGCCTGGAAAGCACCCGGCTATGAATCGCTGATCCTGGCGCGCGTGCTGACCGGCCTGGCCCACGGCGTGTTCTTCTCGATCGGCTCGACCATCGCCACCAGCCTGGTGCCGAAGGAGAAGGCCGCGAGCGCGATCGCCATCATGTTCACCGGCCTTACCGTGGCCCTGGTCACCGGCGTACCGCTCGGCACCTTCATCGGCCAGCACTTCGGCTGGCGCGAGACCTTCCTCGCGGTGGCCGCGCTCGGCCTGGTCGCCTTCGTCGGCAGCCTGATGTTCGTGCCGGCCGGCATCCGCAGCGGCGCACCGGCCTCCCTGCTGCAACAGGCCAGGGTGCTGGCCGAGCCACGCCTGCTGCTGGTCTACGCCAAGACCGCGATCGGCTACGGCGGCTCCTTCATCCCCTTCACCTTCCTCGCGCCGATCCTGCAGGATGTGTCGGGCTTCAGCGCCGGCGCGGTCGGGCTGGTGATGCTGGTGTACGGAGTCTCGGTGGCGGCAGGCAATATCTGGGGCGGCCGCCTGGCAGACCGCCGCGGCCCCATCGCCGCGCTCAAGATCGTGTTCCTGCTGCTGGCGCTGGTGTTGTTCGTACTGACCTTCACCGCCGCGCATCGCTGGCTGGTAGTGGCCACGGTGCTGGCCTGGGGCGCGGTTGCCTTTGGCAATGTGCCGGGCCTGCAGGTCTATGTGGTCAAGCAGGCCGAGCGCTTCACGCCGGGCGCCGTGGACGTGGCGTCGGGGCTGAATATCGCCGCGTTCAACCTGGGCATTGCCGGCGCGGCCTGGGCCGGCGGCCTGATCGTGACCCACCTGGGGCTGATGCATACGCCGTGGATCGGCGCGCTGGTGGTGCTGGTGGCGCTGGGCCTGACGGCCTGGAGCGGGCGCCTGGACCGGCTCGAGCAGCCAACCCCGGCCGGCGCCAGGCTGGCGGCCGGGCGCGCCTGACAATCCGGCGCCCGCCGCGATCCTGGCGAGGCCGCCGCGACAGAAATGCCGCGGCGGCTTCGTTGCACTTGCCTTATTTCAGGCCGAGATAGTCCCGCTTGCCGACCGGCACGCCCTTGTGGCGCAAGATGTCGTATGCGGTCGTCACATGGAAATAGAAGTTCGGCAGCACAAAGCCCAGCAGGTAGGACTTGCCGTCGAAGGTGACCGGCTCCGGGCGCAGCTTGAGCTCGATGGTGCGCGTCTCGCTGCCTTCGAGCTGGGCCGGCTCGATGGTCTTCAGGAACGCCACGGTCTTGGCGATGCGCTCCTGCAGTTCCGGGAAGGTGGCCTCGTTGTCAGTGAACGACGGCATCTCGATCCCCGCCAGCCGAGCCGCGCAGCCCTTGGCGGCGTCGCTGGCGCGTTGCACCTGGGCCGGCAGCGGATCCATGTCCGCCACCAGGCGGGTCTGGATCAGGTCGGACGGATCCATGCCCTGCGCCTGCGCGAACGCCGCGCCCTTGTCCAGGATGGCGGACAGGCTGCCGAAGGCCCGGATGAACACCGGGATCGAGACTTCATACATCGAAAGTGACATGGGGGTGTCCTTGGCTGGAAGTTGGCTGGCGCATCCGCCCAGGGGGCGGGCGCGCGAACGCGAGCATAAACCGTTTCCCCGCTTCCCGCTGGCGGCCGGCCGTGCCGGCCCGGCGAGAACGCATCCCGGGTGAACCTGGCTCAGGCATCCTGCCTTAAGATATTCTGCTTGCACCCTCCCCGGCTGAGGCGCCGGCAGCCCCGACGACATGAACGCCCCCTTTCCCATCCGCAAGGAATGCCCGCCCGGCGCCTGCATCTGCAATCGCGAGGCCCTGCTGGGCGACCCGCATGCCGACATCCGGATCCTGATGCTCACGCAGGAGGAGGAGAAAAAGCTGGTTGCGCGCCTGGAAAGCCTCTCCAGCCTTGCCGACCTGCGGAAAATGGAACAGCGCATGCAGGCGCAACTGGGCCTCGTCGTCACGATCACCCCGAGCATCCACGAAGTGCGCACCATGCGCGGGATCAACATCCGGGTGGAAGACCAGCCCGGTTTGTGCCGCAAGACCCGCCAGGCCATCCCTGCGGCCATACGCCGCTGCCTCGAAGCCAGGCCGGAGATCGCCTACGCGCTCCTCGACGCGCACGACCTGCTGGGCGGCGGCTGAGTGCGGGTCCGCCATGCTACGCGAGCGCCTCTTCGGCGGCTCGCGCTGTCGTCGCGATCATCTCGCGCAGCCAGGCGTGACCCACGTCGTGGTCGTCGCGGCCATGCCAGACCGCACGCATGGTCTCGTTTCCAGCCGGGTACGGCGGATGCCGGCGAATCAGGTCGCCGCTCCTTGTCAGCGCCATGGCGAGGGACGCGGGCACGATGGACAGCATGTGCGTATCGCGAAGCAGCGCTGGAATGGCGAGCGAGTGCGGGACGGTGACTCTCAGCCGCGGCACCTCGTTCAGTTCAAGGAGCGCCTTCTCCAACGCACGCCGGTCGAACATCTCCGACTGGCGCGCGAGGCCACGCTCAACGATGAAACCCCCTACCGCGCCTTCCTCCTCCCCGCCGACGGACAGGGTGACGAGCGGGTACTTCGCCAGGTCGCGGAGCGTGAGCTTGCGGCGGGAAGCGGGATGTCCCTTGCGCATCAAGATGGACTCTCCCTGCGACATCAGCGTTCGCGAGTTCAGGCGGGGTGGCACCTGGGAAAAGATGCCGATGGCAAGATCGATGCGTCCCAGGTCGATCTGCTCGGCCAGGTCCAGCCGCGTGGACGGCCGGATGACAAGGTCGACGCCCGGGGCGGCCTTTTGCAGTTCGCGGGACAAAGGCGCAACGATCACCTCGGTGACGTGATCGTTCGCCGCGATGACAAAGCGCCGGCTGGACTTGTCGGGAGAAAACGGCTCCACGCCGAGCGCGTCCTCGATGCGCCGCAGCGAGTCCAGCAGGGTTGACGCCATCGCCGTTGCACGGCCGGTCGGCACCATGCCCTTCCCCATGCGCATGAAAAGCTCGTCGCCGACAAGCTCGCGCAGCCTGCGCAGCGCATGGCTAACCGCCGATTGCGTGAGATTGAGGCGCTTGCCGGCCAGGATCAGATTGCGCTCCTCGTAGACGGCCTCGAACACCTTCAAGAGGTTCAGGTCGGTGCGGCCGATGCTCATGATGTCGCCCCATCAATTGAATGGCGTTCATTATGCAATTGCAGAGACATCAATTCCATTCAATTCATGGTTCGCGCATCATGACCTCCAGCCCATTTGACAGGAGACGACACCATGACGGCCGAAACCCGCATCCAGGATCGAGAGGCGCTGATCGAGCGCTGCATCCCCTTCCTTGAAGAAGTGAAGGACCTGACCACCAGCACCGCGGTCGAGCGCTGGTTGAACGAGAAGTACGGGCCCGACAGCGAGTTCTACCAGACGCTGTCCTGCTCTGTCAGGAAGGGCGTGGAGGATGGATGGGCAGCGAACGTCGAGATCGGCGGCCCAAGCTACCGCCGCAGCCGCATCGCGGAGCCCTCCGAGCGCACGCTCCACTTCAGCATCACAGCGGTGTACATGGATAGCACCGGCAATCAGCAAGGGCACCCCGACCATCGGTTCAGAGGGCAATACCACGGTCATCCCTATGGCGAGTTCAACATGGTCGTTCCGCTGGATCCCGGTGCCGCCCTGAACGGGCCGAATGGCTGGTGTTCCGGAGGCTGGACCGCCCCGGCGCCGGGCAGTCACCACTATCCGGAAGCGAAGGGTGGCGCCGTGATCGCGCTGTTCTTCCTGCCCTCCGGCCGGATTTCCTACCACGACGTGCCGCAGGAGTAGTCCATGGTACAGACAGCAATGGAATGGTCCCAGGAGGCCGTCGCGCGATGCGTCGCCACCGTCGTAACGTCTCGCCGCTCGGTTCGCGCCTTCAGGCCTGAGCCGCTTCGCCGGGAACTCATGCAGGAGATCCTGGAGGAGGCAGCGACCGCCCCGAGCGGGGCCAATATCCAGCCCTGGCGGGTGTATGTGGTCAGCGGCGCGGTCAAGGATGAACTGGCCAGCGCCCTGGTCGCCGCCTCCCGCGCCGGGACCGCACCCGCGCCCGCCCACTTCCCTGAGCCGTTGCCGGACGTGTTCCGCGCGAGACTGGCCGATTTCGGCGCGCGCTACTACGCTTCGCTCGGGATCGATCGCAGCGACACCGCGGCGCGCATGCGCCAGACCGAGCAGAACTTCTCATTCTTCGGCGCGCCGGTGGGTCTCATCTTCAGCATCGACCGCAGATTGAAGCCGCACAGCTGGATCGACATCGGCCTGTTCGCGCAGAACCTGATGATCGCCGCGAAAGCGCGTGGCATCGACACATGCCCGCAGGTTTCCTTCGCGCCGTTCCATGACGTGATCGCGGCGCATCTGCACATGCCACCGGAGGAAGTGACCGCCTTCGGCATGTCCATGGGATACGGAGACCCGCAAGCCAAGGTGAATCAAACAAGGATGCCACGGGAGCACGTGCAGGACTTCGCGCGGCTCTTCGGGTTTCCGGCCTGACCTTCCCGCAGTTCCATTCCATCGGTACGGAAGCGGCAGCCTGCGCGCATGCAGTGGCAGGCTCCTGGCACTTGGGGCCGCCCGGCACGCCTGCCGGCGGCGGCCCATAGCCTGATGCGGCGCCCGGGCAGCGCTGTGTCGCCACCCGTGCACCCTTACGAGCACCCAGCTTTTCGCACGCGGCTTCCCATGCCCGCAGGACGATTGCCCGGCAAGACCGCCGGCGCCCCCCGCCTGTCGCGCACATGGAGAGGCATATGCGCGTCAGATATGCCCATTCGTCCTCATTTTGAGGGCTGCCGGCTCGGCCATCTTTCCTACAAAATATCGTAGCATCCTCCGCCCCCTCGAAAAACGACTTGCGCACGTCGCCGATGGGTCGTACATTTGTCCCGTATATCGTAATCATATTCGATATTTCGGAGCAGATATGCCAGTCCAGATTCCCGCGGCAAGCCGCGCCATGGCCGTGTTCGAAGTCTTTGCGCGAGAAAGACGGGACTTGTCCAATTCCGAGATAGCGAAGCTGCTGGCTGTTGCCGACAGCAGTTGCTCGGACCTGTTGCACACCCTGCATTCACTCGGCTACCTGATGCGGACCACGCGCACGCGTCGCTTCTATCCGACCGGCCGCCTGTTCGAGACTGCGCGCCAGATCGCGGAACACGATCCGCTGACGCAGCGCGCGCAGGCAGCGGTACTGCGGCTGTCCCACGCCACCAGCGAGAGCGCCTTCTTCGGCGTACTCGAACCGCAGGCCGTGCGCGTCGTCGCCGTGGCACAGAGTCCCCTGCCGCTGCGCTACATCCTTGACGTTGGCGAGCGCGTCGCGCTGCATGCGTCTGCACTGGGCAAGGCCATGCTGGGCCAGCTCACCGACGATGATGCCCGCGCACGGCTGCAAGCCGCCAAGCGGCCGGCCGTGACCGCAAGCACGGTGGTGGACCTCGACCAGCTGATGGCGCAACTGACGCGCGGCCGCGACCAAGGCTGGTACGAAGCGCATGACGAAGGCACCGAAGGCGTTACCGCGCTGGCCGTTGCGGCCCGGCTGGGCGAGCGGCCGGTCGCCATCTCGGTGGCGGGGCCCGCCGAACGTATCGAAAAGCACCACGAATCCTATTTGGCGGCCCTGCGCGAAGTGCGCGATTCCCTGCTGGCCGACCATTGAATCCACACCCCCCTAAGGAGAAGACATGGACCTCGGATTGAAAGGTCGCGTGGCGGTTGTCACCGGCTCGGCACGCGGCATCGGCGCGGAAACCGCCCGAATGCTTGCGAAGGAAGGCATGGCCGTGGTGATCACGGACCTGGACCTGGATGCTGCGCGCGAGACCGCCGGCGGGATCGGGCTCGCTGGCGGGAAGGCCATTGCCGTGCAGTGCGACGTGCGCCAGGAAGACCAGGTGCGCAACATGATCGGCGCCGGCAAGGAAGCCTTCGGCAGCATCGACGTGCTGGTCAACAACGCCGGCCTGGTCAAGGACCGCACCATTCTCAAGATGGAAGAATCGGACTGGGACCTGGTGCTGGACGTCACGCTCAAGGGCGCGTTCCACACCTGTCGCGCGGCGCTGCCCTTCATGCATGAGAAGGGCTGGGGCCGGATCATCAATATCAGCTCGCGCGCGATGTTCGGCAATCCCGGGCAGGCCAACTACTCCACCGCCAAGGCGGGCATCATCGGCTTCACCCGGGCGCTGTCGCTGGAACAGGCGCGCAAGGGCGTGACGGTCAATGCCATCGCCCCGGGCTACATCGAGACCGAGTACATCAAGAGCCTGCCCAACTACGACACCATCCTGGCCAACGTGATGGCCAAGAACGCCGTGACCTTTCCGGGCCAGACCAGCGATATCGCCGGCGCGGTGGCCTTCATGGCGTCGGAGCATGCCCGCTACATCACGGGCACCACCCTGTTCGTGACCGGAGGCCGCTATGGTTGATCCCAATGTCGACATCGACGGCCTGGACGACAGCCAGCGCCTGCTGCGCGAGAACATCCGCCGCTACCTGAAGGAACACATCTCGCCGCGCATCGACCAGGCGGAGAAGGAGCGGCGCTTCCCGCAGGAAGCAATCACCGGCCTCGCCGACTTCGGCTACTTCGGTGGTTACATGAAAGAGGCCGACGGCGGCCTGGACCTCGACTACCCGACCTGGGCGGTGATGATGGAGGAAGCCGGCTACTGCTGGCTGTCCCTGCGCATCATCCTCAACACGCTGAATATCGTCGCGGGCATCATCAATGCCTATGGCACCGAGGCGCAGAAGGAATGCTTCATGCGCCCGCTGCTGCGCAACGAGCGCAAGACCTTCGTGTCGATCTCCGAGCCGGACGTTGGCTCCAACGTGGCCGAGATCAAGACCCGGGCCGACAAGCGCGGCGACCACTATGTGCTCAACGGCAGCAAGCTGTGGATCACCAACGGCATGTTCGCCGACTTCGGCATCGTGGTGGCGCGCACGTTCAGCGATACCTGCAACGGCGAGCTGTCGCTGTTCCTGGTGGAGCGCGACGTGACGCCGTACAGCGCCACGCCGGTGGAGACCATGTTCACGCGCAGCACCGGCACCGCGGCCTTCACCTTCGAGAACGCGGAGATCCCGGCCGCCAACCTGCTGGGCAAGGAAGGCCAGGGCCTGCGCCAGATCCTGATCGGCTTGAACTTCGGGCGCCTGAACGTGGCCATGGGGGCGGTGGGCGCGGCGCAATGCGCGCTGGACCTGTCGATCGACTACGCGCTGCAGCGCAAGCAGTTCGGGCGCCAGATCGGCGGCTTCCAGCTGGTGCAGAAGCACATCGTGGACATGACCATGCGCACGCAGGCCGCGCGGGCGCTGGGCTACCGCGCCGCGCGCTCGATGCAGAACGGTACGTCGCGCACGGAATGCTCGATCGCCAAGCTGTACGCCACCGAGGCCGCGTTCGAAGTCGCCAATCTGGCGTTGCAGGTACATGGCGGCATGGGCTACGCCACCGGCTACCCGATCGAGCGCATCTTCCGCGACACGCGCGGCGGCATGATCCCGGAAGGCACTACCGAAATCCAGACCCTGATCATCGGCCGCGAAATCCTGGGCATCAGCGCACTGACCTGACCCTGGCCCCCACCCAAATACGGAGACACAAGACATGACGCAGCCTGCCATCCTCGAGCAGATCGCCAATACCACGCTCTACTGGGAAGACCTGGTACCGGGCATGCAGTACAGCACCTCGTCGCGCACCATCACCGAAGCCGACGTCGCCGCCTTCGCCGCGCTGACCGGCGATTTCAACAAGGTGYACGTCGATGCCGAATACGCCAAGGGCACCATCTTCGGCCAGCGCATTGCCCACGGCATGCTGGTGGCCGCCTTCATGGCCGGCCTGACCTCGCGTTCGATTCCGAACCAGTTCTTTGAAGGTTCGCTGTTCAKCGTGCTGGAAAACCGCCTCAAGTTCCCCAAGCCCACATTCATCGGCGATACCATCCGCGTGGAAATCGAAGTGGTCGAGCAGAAGACCACCAGCCGCCCCGACCGCGGCATCATCGCCTTCCTGCGCAAGGGCATCAACCAGCGCGGCGAAGTGGTGGCGGAGATGGCAGCCACGTGCCTGTTCAAGCGCCGCACGCCGGGAGAGGCCCAATGAGCAGCCAGCCGATCTGGTTCAGCGACCTCTCGCGGCTGGTCAATCCGCGCTCGATCGTGCTGGTCGGCGCTTCCGAGAAGCCGGACAGCATCGGCGGCCGGACGCTGGAGAACCTGACCACCTTCTCCGAGTTTACGGGTGACCTGCATCTGGTCAACCCGGGCCGCGCCGAAATCCACGGCAGGCCATGCGTGGCCTCGGTCAATGACCTCAAGGAAGCGCCCGACCTGGCCATCCTGGCCGTGCGCGCCGACATGGTCATCCAGACCCTGCGCGATTGCGGCAGGCTCGGCGTCAAGTTCGCCATCGTCTTCACTTCCGGCTTCGGCGAAACCGGCGAAGACGGCCGCGCGGTGGAAGCCGAGATGCGCGAGATCGTGGCCAGCACCGGCATGCGCATCTACGGCCCCAACTGCCCGGGCCTGAACAACATGAACGCGCGGCTGGGCCTGACCTTCTCGCCGGCATGGCGCATCGACCGCCGCCCCGGCCCGATCGGCGTCGCCACGCAGGGCGGCGGCCTCGGCCGCTCGTTCATCCAGGCGATGGACCGCGGCGTGGGCGTGGGCTTGTGGTGCTCCGGTGGCAACGAGGTGGACCTGGAGGTCAGCGACTACATCCACTACATGGCCGAAGCGCCGGACATCGAGGTGATCGTCACCACGCTGGAAGGCGTGCGCAACGGCCCGCGCTTCATGGCCGCAGCGTTGCATGCCGCGCGGTGCGGCAAGCCCATCGTCGCGATCAAGGTCGGCAAGTCGGAATACGGCGCCAAGGCGGCGCAGTCGCACACCGCCGCGATTGCCGGCTCGGCGGAGATCAACAGCGCGGTGTTCAGCCAGCTCGGCATCATCGAAGTGGACGACATCGACGAGCTGATCGACGTGGCCTCGCTGCTGGCGCGGCGCAAGCCCTCCGGCAAGGAACAGCTGGCCGTGTACAGCTTCTCCGGCGGCACCGCGGCGCTGGCTTCCGACATGGTGGGACTGGCCGGGCTGAAGCTGTCGGAGTTCGCGCCGGCGACCACCGAGGCACTGCGCGCCGCCCTGCCCGGCTTCGCCGCCTTCAGCAACCCGGTGGACGTGACCGCCGAAGTGCTCGTCAATACCGAGGTCAGCTACGCCACGCTCAAGGCCACCGCCGCCGATCCCAACACCGACCTGGTGCTGGTGCCGATCCCGGTGGAGTACGGCAAGACCACGGCCATGCTGGCCGACAGCATGGTGCGCGTGCAGCTGGAGCAACCGGACACGCCGATCGTGCCGGTGTGGATGAGCGACCGCACCGGAGAAGGCCATCGCAAGATGATCGACGGCGGCCTGATGCCGATGCGCGCAGTCGGCAACGCCGTGCTCGCCATCCAGCGCTTCATTCACTACGGCCGCTGGAAAGCCCGCTTCGAGCGCGCATGGCAGCCGCTGGGCAGCGCAAGCGCTGCCGGCGCCACGGCCGCCACGGCCAACCTGTCCGAAGCGGTGACCAAGGCACTGCTGGAACGGGCCGGCATTCCGACGCCCCGTGGCGTGGTGGCGCGCACTGCTGCCGAGGCGGCCAGCGCCTTCCGCGATGTCGGCAACGGCAAGGCGGTGATGAAGATCGTCAGCGCGGACATCACGCACAAGACGGACATCGGCGGCGTGCGGCTTGGCATCGCCTCCGAAAGCGCGGCGATGGCGGCCTACGAGGAGATCCACGCCAACGGCGCGCGGGCCAGTGGCACCGCGCGGATCGAGGGCGTGCTGGTGGAGCCGATGCTGCCCGCCCCGTTCGTCGAAGCCGTGGTCGGCATCCACCGGGACCCGGTGTTCGGCCACGTCTGCACCTTCGGCCTCGGTGGCGTCAGCATCGAACTGTTCAAGGATGTCAGCCGGCGCCTGCTGCCGCTCACGCCGGACTCGGCGCGCGAGATGATCAGCGAGACCCGCTGCCACGAACTGCTCAAGGGCTATCGCGGCCAGCCGGCCTGCGACATCGACGCGCTGGTCGGCATGCTGGTCAAGCTCTCGGACTTTGTCGCCGCGCATGCCGACAAGATCGAAGAACTGGAAATCAATCCCCTTGCGGTGCGCCCGCAAGGCGAGGGAGTGGCCGCGCTGGATGCCGTTCTCTCATATCAAGGCACGGAGCCTCCCCATGGTAAAGACTGAAATCGGCTACACCACCACCGACACCATCATGGTGCGCGGCCTGAACCTCGCGACCGAGATCATCGGCAAGTTCGACTTTGTCGACATGATCTTCTTCACCACGCTGTCGCGCCTGCCGTCGCCGCGCGAGAAGGTCATGGTCAATGCACTGCTGGTGACCACGGCCGACCATGGCATCACCCCCAGCTCGCTGTCGGCCCGCCTCACCTACATTGGCGCGCCGGAAGCCCTGCAGGGTGCGGTGGCCACGGGCCTGCTCGGCGCGGGCAGCGTGTTCCTCGGCCCCATGCAGAACGCGGCCGAGATGCTCAACGAAGGCGCCAGCGCGCTGGCGGACGATGCCCCGGACGAGCAAGTGCGCGAAGCCGCCCGCGCGCTGGTCCGCCTCCACAAGGAGCGCCGCCAGCAGATCTTCGGCGTCGGCCACCCCATCCATGTCGATGGCGACCCGCGCGTGCCCGCGCTGCGCGAGCTGTCGCGCGAGCACGGCTACTACGGCCGGCACTGGCGCCTGATGGAAGCCATCGTCGACGTGCTGGTGAAGGAGCAGCACCGCAAGCTGCCGATGAACGTAGTGGGCGCGATCGGCGCGATCGTGGCGGCGATGGGGCTGGATCCGCTGATCGCGCGCGGCCTGGCGCTGGTGGGCCGCTCGGCCGGCCTGCTGGCCCATGTGCTCGAAGAGAAGACACAACCGATGGCACGCGAGGCGTGGCAGCTCGTCCTGAAAGACGACCCGCGCAACGTGCTGCCCTGAGCAGCGGCCCCGGCCGTCGCAAGCAAAGGAAGAGACGATGCAGAAACTGACCGAAGAGCGGCGCATGATCCAGGACGCCGCGCGCCAGTTCACGATGGAGCGCGTGCTGCCCATCGCCAACAAGCTGGACCCCGAAAAGGGCCAGATCCCGCGCGAACTGATCGACGAGATGGCCGAGCTTGGCTACTTCGGCATCCTGATTCCCGAAGAATACGGCGGCCTGGGGCTGGGCGCCTACGAGTACTGCCTGGTGGCCGAGCAGCTGTCGCGCGGCTGGATGAGCGTGGGCAGCCTGATCGCGCGTGGCAATGGGCTGATCGGCGCGCTGAAGGGGCTGTCGCCGCAGAAGAAGGCCGAGTACCTGCCGCGCATGGCGCGCGGCGAGTTCCTGGGCGCATTCTCGCTGTCCGAGCCCAACGCCGGCTCCGACATCGCCAATATCACCTGCCGCGCGGTGCGCGACGGCGACGACTGGGTCATCACCGGCAGCAAGTACTGGTGCACCTTTGCCGACGAAGCCGACTTCATCCTCGTGATCTGCCGCACCGACCCGGTCATGGACCCGAAGGCGCGCCACAAGGGCCTCTCTGCCTTCATGGTGGAAAAGCCGCGCGGCGCGCTGCCGGAGAACGTCAAGGGCAGCATCATCCCCAAGATCGGCTACCACGGCTGGACGACGTGGGAACTGGCCTTCGACGGCTGCCGCGTGCCGCATGCCAAGATGGTGGGCGAGCAAGGCAAGGCCTTCTACCTCGCCACCGCCGGCCTGGAGACGGCCCGTGCCCATACCGCCGCGCGCTCCATCGGCCTGGCGCAGGGCAGCCTGGAAGATGCGGTCCGGTACGCGCAGGACCGCGCGCAGTTCGGCAACCCCATCGCCAGTTTCCAGGCCATCCGCTTCAAGCTGGCCGACATGGCCACGCAGGTCGAAGCCGCGCGCGCCCTGCTCTACGCTGTGTGCGAGAAGATCGACGAGGGCGAGCGCGCGGACACGGAAGCGTCGATGGTCAAGCTGTTCGCCAGCGAGATGTGCGAGCGCGTCACCAGCGAGGGCCTGCAGGTCCACGGCGGCGCGGGCTACACCACGCACTTCGCGGCGGAGCGCTACTGGCGCGACGCGCGCCTGACCAAGATCTTCGAAGGCACCTCCGAGATCCAGATGCGCATCATCTCCGATGCCATGCTGGGCAAGCTCGCCACCTGACCCGGGAGCCCTTCGTGCCAATACAAGCCAACTCCGCGGGTGCCCTTGCCGGCCTGCGCGTGATCGATCTCACGCAGATGCTGGCGGGGCCTTTCTGTACCCAGATCCTGGCCGACCACGGCGCCGACGTGATCAAGGTCGAGGCCATGACCGGCGACGGCACGCGCGTGACCGGCCCTTTCTGCGCCGACGATACGCTGCGTGACTTCGGCGGCTATTTCCAGAGCGTCAACCGCAACAAGCGCTCGATTGCGCTGGACCTGAAGACCGACAGCGGGCGCGAGATCCTGCTCCGGCTGATCGACGAAGCCGACGTGGTGGTGGAAAACTTCCGCACCGGCGTGATGGAACGCCTCGGCCTTTCCTACGAAAGCCTGCGCCGGACCAACCCGCGCCTGGTCTACGGCACCGTGCGCGGCTTCGGCGATCCGCGCAGCGGCGCCAGCCCCTATGCCCAATGGCCGGCGTATGACGTGGTTTCGCAGGCCATGGGCGGGATGATGGGCATCACCGGCCCGGACCGCGACACGCCGACCAAGATCGGCCCCGGCGTGGGCGATACCGTGCCGGCGCTGATGCTGTGCATCGGCATCCTGGCGGCCGTCAGCCGGGCCCGCGAAACCGGCCAGGGCCAGTTCGTCGACGTGGCGATGACCGATGCCGTGCTGGCCATGTGCGAGCGCATCGTCTACCAGGCGTCCTATACCGGCGCGGTGCCGGCGCCGGAAGGCAACCGCCATCCGCTGCTGTGCCCGTTCGGCCTGTTCCGCGCCGCCGACGGCCATGTATCGGTCGCCTGCGCCACCGACACCTTCTGGCAGAAGCTGGCCATCGCCATCGGCCGTCCCGACATGGCCACCGACGACGCCTTCGCAACGAATGCCGCGCGCGTGCAGCGCCAGCAGCAGGTCATCGACGCGATCGAGGCCTTTACCGCGGTGCGCAGCAAGGCGGAAATCGCGGCCGCGCTGGGCGGAAAAGTGCCCTTCGGACCGGTCTACAACTCGGCCGAGATCTTCGCCGACCCGCACTACGCGGTGCGGGAGATGCTGGTGGAGGTCGAACAGCCCGGCTCGGCCACCCCGGTGAAGATCGCCGGCGTGCCGATCAAGCTGAGCGAGACCCCGGGCGCGGTGCGCCGGCGGGCACCGCTGCTGGGCGAGCATACCGACGAGGTGCTGGGTTCGGCCGGATATGCCGAAGAAGAGATCCATCGCTTGCGCCAGGGGGGCGTGGTGCGATAGCGCGGCGTGGTAGGCTTCCGACGCCTTACGAAATTTCGTATAGTACTGTCGATACCCGAACTCCAGCCTCCCTATCCATGCCTACCCTGATCCCAGCCGCCGGCCGTGCCATGGCTGTCTTCGAAGTCTTCGCGCGCGAGCGGCGCGAGTTGTCCAATTCGGACATGGCGCGCCTGCTGTCCTTGCCGGAAAGCAGCACGTCGGACCTGCTGCATACGCTGCACTCGCTCGGCTACCTGATGCGCACGACGCGCAGCCGGCGCTTCTATCCGAGCGGACGCCTGTTCGACGTCGCGCGCCAGATCGCCGAGAACGATCCGCTCAGCACCGTTGCCCAGGAGGCCGTGGAACAGGTGGGCGGGAAGACCAACGAAAGCGTCTACTTCGGCGTGCTCGACACCGCGGCGGTCAAGGTCGTTGCCGTCCAGCCCAGCCGGCAGCCGCTGCGCTACATCATCGAAGTCGGTTCGCGGGCCGCGCTGCATGCGTCCGCGCTGGGCAAGGGGCTGCTGAGCCTGCTCCCGCCCGAGGAAGCGCGCGCCATGCTGGCCAACAGCAACCTGCGCCCGCTGACCGAGCACACCGTTGTCGACATCGACACGCTGATGGCGCAGGTTGCCCGCGGCGCCAGGCGCGGCTGGCATGAAGCGCGCGAGGAAGGCAGCGAGGGCGTCTATGGGCTGGCGGTGACCGGCCTGCTGGGCGGGCAACCGGCGGGCATCTCGCTGGCAGGCCCGGCGGATCGCATGAAGAAAAACCACGATGCCTATCTGGCCGCGCTGATGGAGGTGCGCGATGCATTGATGGAGAACGCATAGCCGTCTTCCGACGCCACGGCACCCTGACGCGATACAGGCGGTGTATTGCGCGACATACCGAAAGTATTTTTCACATCGCCCCGCTGTCCGTAGCATCGAATGGAACCCCCTTGCGGAGCGCGTCGCTCCGGCAGGAACGATCCCAGACATTTTTATTCGATCCTCCTATGAACAGCTTCCTGGACCTCAAGCGCGAAGGCGCCGTTGCACTGATCACCATGAACCGCCCGGAAACGCGCAATGCGATTTCGGACGACGATGCCGTACAGGCCGTGGTGGAGATGTGCGAGACGCTCAATCGGGACATGTCTGTCCGCGCCGCGATCCTGACCGGCGCGGGCCCGGCGTTTTCTTCCGGCGGCAATCTCAAGACCCTGCGCGACAAGATGGGCAGCGGACTGGGCGAGCCCATCCGCTCCCGCCAGGCCTACCGCGACGGCATCCAGCGCGTGCCGCTGGCGCTGGCCGGCCTGGAGGTGCCGATCATCGCGGCCGTCAACGGACCGGCCCTTGGCGCGGGCAATGATCTTGCCTGCCTCTGCGATATCCGCATTGCTTCGCAGCAGGCGGTGTTCGCGGCCACCTTCGTCAAGCTGGGGCTCATTCCCGGCGATGGTGGCGCCTGGCTGCTGCCTCGTGTGATCGGCATGTCGCGCGCTTGCGAGCTGGCCTTTACCGGCGACACCATTGACGCCCGCCAGGCACTGGACTGGGGGCTCGTCTCGCAGGTGGTGCCGGCCGATGCGCTAGTGCAGACCGCGATGGAACTGGCCCAGCGCATCGCCCGCAACTCCGGCCATGCGCTGCGCATGACCAAGCGCCTGCTGCGCGAATCCATCCACGCACGGATGGACACCATCCTGGAGATGTCGGCTGGCTTCCAGGCCCTGGCGCATCACACGGCCGAACACGAAGCCGCGCTGGACGCTTTCCTGCAGCGGCGCGCCTGACAGGCAGCCCCCCGCCCCCGGGGACCGGTCACCGGCAGGCAATACGCCGCCGGGAAGATAACTTCCAAGGAGACAACATGGCATTTCCCACTCTGAAGCGGTGCCTGGTCGCGACATCGCTGGCGCTGACCGTGATGCCGGCCACCGCGCAGTCCGACTTCCCGACCCATCCCGTGAAGGTCATCGTCTCGCTGCCGCCGGGCAGCGGCGCGGACACCACGGCACGCTTCATTTCGCAGCACCTGGGCGAGAAGTTCAAGCAGCCCTTCGTGGTAGAGAACCGCCCTGGCGCCAACAGCTTCATCGGCGCGCGCGCGGTGGCCGAGGCCGCACCGGATGGCTACACCCTGTTCGTTGGCAGCAATTCGTCGATGGTGACCAATGTGGCTGTGTTCAGGACCCTGCCCTATGACCCGGTCAAGGATTTCGTCGCGGTCGAACGTATCGCGCGCTTTGCCATGGTGGTCGTGGTGCCGGCCAACTCGCCCTACAAGACGCTCGACAACCTTGTGGAAGCGGCTCGCAAGGCGCCTGGCAAGCTCAACTATGCCAGCGGCAGCGCGGGCTACCAGGTTGCCGTGGAGCTCTTCCATGAGCGCTTCCGCATGAAGGGCAATCCGATCACCTACAAGGGCACCGCACCGGCCATGACGGACGTCGCCGCCGGCAACGTCGACTATTCGATCGGCGAGATCAGCGCGGTGCTGCCGCTGATCCGCGGTGGCCGCCTCCGTGCGCTGGCCGTCACTGACACGCAGCGCCTGAAGGAGCTGCCGCAGGTGCCCACCGTCGCCGAAAGCGGCGCACCGGGTTTCGAGGTATTTGCCTGGACCGGCGTCTTTGCACCGGCCAAGGTGCCCGAGAAGATCGTCAAGGCGCTCTCCGATGCCGTTCGCGAAACCATGCAGCAGCGCGACAGCGTGAAATTCATCGAGAACCTTGGCGGCAGCGTGTACTCCGGCGGGCCGCAGCAACTCAGGCAGTTCCAGCTGGCGGAAATCCAGCGCACCCGCGAGATCGTCAAGACCGCCGGGATTCCGGTGGAGTGAGACTCCCTGGGCGCCAGCCGCAACACAACTACCGCAAAAGGAACACGATGGGCCCTCTCGCAGGCATGAAGATCATCGAACTGGCCGGCATCGGCCCCGGCCCCATGGCGGGCATGCTGCTGGCCGACATGGGCGCCGAGGTGCTGCGCATCGAGCGCCCCGGCGACGCCGACCTCGGCGTCAAGCGCGAGCGTCGCTTCGACCTGATGCTGCGCAACCGCAAGTCGATCGCGCTCGACCTGAAGGATCCGCAGGCCGTCGCCATCGTGCTGGACCTGGCGGAGAAAGCCGACGCGCTGATCGAAGGCTTCCGCCCCGGCGTCACGGAACGCCTCGGCCTGGGACCGGCGGACTGCCTGGCGCGCAATCCGCGCCTGGTCTACGGCCGCGTCACCGGATGGGGCCAGACCGGCCCGCTGGCGCACACCGCCGGCCATGACATCAACTACATCTCGCTGACGGGCGCCCTGAACGCCATCGGCGGGCGTGGCCAGGCGCCCGCGATTCCGCCGGCCTATCTCGGCGACTTCGCCGGCGGCGCGATGTTCCTGGTCACGGGCGTGCTGGCGGCGCTGATCGAAGCCGGCAAGTCGGGACAGGGACAGGTGGTCGATGCCGCCATCGTCGATGGCACCGCGGCGCTGGGAACCGTCTTCTATGGCATGACCGCCGCCGGCCAGTGGCAACAGGCGCGCGGCACCAATGTGCTCGATTCCGGCGCGCACTACTACAACGTCTACCGCTGCAAGGACGGGCGCTGGATCTCGGTCGGGCCGATCGAGGCGCGCTTCTACCGCGACTTGCTCGAACGCATCGGCATCGACCCCGCCAGCCTGGGCGAGCAACTCGATGCGCACGGCTGGGAAGCCGCGCGCGAACGGCTGGCCGCGGTGTTCGGGACCCGCACGCGGGACGAGTGGTGCCAGATGCTGGAGGGGACCGATGCCTGCTTCGCGCCCGTGCTCGATTTCACCGAAGCGCCGCAGCACGCCCACCTGAAGGCGCGCGAGACCTTCGTCGAGGTGGATGGCATTGCCCAGCCCGCCCCGGCGCCGCGCTTCAGCCGCACGCCGAGCGCCCCGCCCACGGCCCCGCGCGCGCCGGATGCGCGCCGCTACGATGAAGTGCTGGCCGGCTGGCTGCCGCCGGCAGCGATCGAACAGGTGCAGGCGCTCGCCACCGGCACCTGAGCCGCGCACGGGGCAATGCCGGATTGCGCATTGCCCCGCCTTCGCGCATAGTTGGCCGCGCGGCGATGGTGCCGCGCCCCACCCGTCTCATCGCATGGACCTCCGACAGATCAAACAGGCGCTGGTGCTGAGCGAAACGCTCAATTTCCACCGTGCCGCCGAGCGGCTGCACATGGCGCAGCCGCCCCTGTCCACCGCCATCCGCAAGCTGGAAGAAGAACTCGGGGTGACCCTGTTCGAGCGCCTGCCATCCGGCCTGCGCCTGACACCCGTGGGTGAAACCGTGCTACGCCAGATGCGCAACACGCTCTTTTTCGCCGACGAGATTCGCCGTGCCGCCAGCGAGGGCGAGCGTGGCGAGCAGGGCAAGCTGCGCGTGGGCTTCGTCGGCTCCGCGGTGTACTCGCTGATGCCACGGCTGATCCGCACCTTCCGCCTGCGGTATCCGCGCGTCGACCTGGTGATCGAGGAATCCACCACCGTCGAGCTGCTGCGCCGGCTGGACGAACACTCGCTGGACGTGGCGCTGGTGCGCTACCCCGTCCTGGAGCGAACCGGCGCCAGCGTATTGCTGCTGCAGCCCGACCCGATGGTGCTTGCCGTCAGCGCAGACTCGCCGCTGGCCGCGTGCGAAGCGGTGAGTCTGGCGGAGCTCGGCGCCACCCCGTTTATCGTGTATTCGCGGACCTTCGTGCCGGCCATGTATTCGATGACGATGATGGCCTTCCATGAAGCGGGCATCCAGCCTCCTATCGCACAGGAGGCAGTGCAGGTGCCATCGATCCTGGCACTGGTGGAAAGCGGCCTGGGCGTGGCACTGGTTCCCGCCGCGGCAGCCAGGCAGGCCGGCGACGGAGTGAAGCTGGTTCAGCTGACCGGCATGCCGCCCAGGCTGAACCTCGGGATTGCGCTGGTGACGCTGCCGGATACCGTCAACGCCACCACGCGCAACTTCGTTGCCATTGCGCGCGAGATCATGCCCGAGCCGCCCGATGCGCATGCGCCGGGCGAGTCCTGATCCTTGCCTTTATTCCGCCTGCGGCACGATCGCGGCGCCGTAGGCCGGATCGGCGAAGAACGCATCGCCGCACTGGACAGACGCATCGAGGTTGCTGGCCGCCTGTGCCGGCAGGTCGCAGGGATTGCGCGCGGCACCGGGGTAGGCGAAGTGCCGGGCATGCCGGGTGTGACGGGCGTGCCGGGCGTGAGGGCCCGGCACCGCCCGGAGCCGGCGCTCAGCTCGCCAGGTGATACCCGCCGTTTACGCCAAGGTGCTGGCCAAGAATGTACGACGACGCGTCGGACAGCAGGAAGCAGATCGGCTGCGCCACTTCCTCGGGCTGCGCCCAGCGGCCCATCGGGATCATCGACAGGATGCCATCGCGGAAGCGGTCGCCACGAATGGTCTCGGTCATCGGCGTTTCCACCACGCCCAGGCAGACCGAATTGGTACGCACGCCGTACTTGCCCCATTCGCGCGCGGCGCTCATGGTCATGCCCAGCATGCCGGCCTTGGCGCTGGCATAGTTGATCTGGCCGATCGAGCCGCGGCGCCCGGCTTCGGACGAGATATTGACGATCGATCCCTTGACGCTCTCTCCCTTCTTGGCGCGTTCCACCAGGTGCGCGCCCACCGCCTGCAGCCACAGGAAGGAGCCGGTCAGGTGGCAGTCGATGACCTCGTTCCAGGTCGACAGCGTCATGTTCTCGATCATCGCCGCGCGCACGATGCCGGCGCAGTTGACCAGCCCGTCCACCTTGCCGAAGTGCGACAACGCGTGCTCCATCGACGACGCGACGAAGTCGGCGTCCGACACGCTGCCCGCGTAGGCAACCGTATGGTCAGGGTAGCGCGCGCTGATCTCCTGCAGCGCCTCGCGCTTCATGTCGACCAGGCCGACCTTCGCGCCAAGCTGCAGTGCCAGTTCGGCCGTGGCCTTGCCCACGCCTTGCGCGGCGCCGGTGACGATGATGACTTTCCCTTTCAGGGACATGAGATCCGACATGGTGTTCTCCTCGATTTCCAACAGGTTCAATGGTGCCGGCGGCCTTCCAGGCAGCCGAGATGGTATTGGGTGTCGCCGTGCAGCTGGTCCAGCACCAGCACGCGGCGCAGGTAGTGCCCGACGGCGTATTCCTCGGTCATGCCGATGCCGCCATGCATCTGGATGGCTTCCTGCGTGACCTGGCGTGCCGCCTGGCCGATATAGGCCTTGGCGGCATGCGCCTGCTCCGCGCCCGTGGCCAGGTCGTTGCGACCGGCCAGCGCCAGGGCCAGCGAAAGCGACAGGCTGCGGCTCTGCTCCAGCGCCACCAGCATGTCCACCGCGCGGTGCTGCAATGCCTGGTTCGAGCCGATCAGCTTGCCGAACTGCTTGCGCGTCCTGAGATAGTCGACCGTCAGCGCATACGCGCCTTGCATGGCACCGACCATTTCGGCGCAGGCAGCGTTGATGCCAGGCGCCAGTACCCGATCGATGACGGCACTGCCGGCGTCGGCGTCGAGCAGTTCGGCATGGGCGCCATCGAGCCGCACGTCGGCAGCCGGCGTGCCGTCGATCAGGCGGTAGCCGTCGCGCTGCACGCCGACGCTGTGGCCGTTCACCAGGAAGAGCCTGACTCCGCTCCCGGCCACCTGCGCGGAGACGATCAGGTAATCGCTGCCCGCGCCATGGATCACGCAGGGCTTGCTGCCGAACAGGCACCAGCCTTCCACGCCGGCGGCAGCTTGCACGGCCACGCGTCCCGGTACGGCCTCGCCGTGGGCCCACGCCACCTTCAGCTCGCCTTGGGCGATGCGGGGCAGCAGCCGGGCCTTTTGCGCACCGGACCCTGCCGCGGCAAGCGCGGCGGCCGCCATCACAGCGGTCCCGTGGTACGGCTCCAGCGACAGACAGCTTCCCAGTTCCCGCGAGACCAGCATCTGGTCGACCGCATCGCCGCCGAAGCCACCGAATTCCTCGGGAATCGCCGCACCCAGCACGCCAAGGTCCGCCAGCGAGCGCCAGGCCCGGGCACCGTGCCCGTCATCGTGTGCCACGTACTGCTGGCGCTTTTCGAAGGAATACTCGCGGCCCAGCAGCCGCGTCAGGCTGTCCAGCAACTGCTGCTGGACGTCGTTCCGTTGCAGGTTCATCGCAGATCCAGGACAGTGGCGGAAAGAATGTTCTTCTGCACCTCGGTGCTGCCGCCGAAGATCGAGACGGCACGCGAGTACAGGAAGGACCTGGCAAGCGTGCCGGTGTCCGCGCGCAAGGCGTCGGTGCCGCTCATGAGGCAGATCACGTCGGTGATGGCCTGGAAGATCTCGCTGCCGCGCACTTTCAGCATCGGCGACAGCTTCATGTCGGCGTGGCCGCCGTGCATGCGGAACTGGGTCACCTCCAGCGCGTGCAGATCTGCCTCGATCATCGCGATACGGCCTCGCCATGGCGCCAGCATCCCGGCTGGCCGGCCTTCGGCTTGCAGGCGCGCCAGCAGGTCCCTGGCATAGGCCACGCGCTCCTTGCTGCGGCCGATGCCGGCAATATAGGCGCGCTCATGGCCGAGCAGGAACTTGGCATAGTCCCAGCCCTTGTTCTCCTCACCGACCAGGTTCCCGGCCGGCACCAGCACGTTGTCGAAGAACACTTCGTTCAGGCTGTGGCGGCCGTCGATGCTGATGATGGGCCGCACGGTGATGCCGGGCGACTTCAGGTCGACCAGGATGAAGGAGATGCCGGCCTGCGGCTTGGCGGCGTCCGGGTCGGTGCGCACCAGGCAGAAGATCCAGTCCGAGTAGTGCGCCTGGCTGGTCCAGATCTTCTGGCCATTGACCAGGTAGCCGTCCGCCGTGCGCTCGGCGCGCGTCTTCAGCGAGGCCAGGTCCGAACCGGAGCCCGGCTCCGAGAAGCCCTGGCAGACCTGGATGTCGGCGTTCAGCAGCCTGGGCAGGAAGTACTCGCGCTGCGCGTCGCTTCCGAAGTGGACCAGCACCGGGCCCAGCATGGTGATATTGAAGATATGCGGCGGCGGCACCGGTGCGCAGGCGCATTCGTCGGCGAAGATCTGCTGCTGCGCTGCGTCCCAGCCTGCACCGCCAAAGGCCGTTGGCCATGCGGGCGCGCCCCAGCCGCGCGCGTTCAGCCTGCGCTGCCACAGTTCGGTGTCCGCCTTGGAGGCGAAGCCGCCCGCCCGCAGGCGCTGGCGCATGTCGTCGGGCAGGTTCTCGGCGATAAAGTCGCGGATCTCCTGCCGGAACGCCTTGTGTTGCTCGGAATAGAGCAGGTCCATGGTTGTCCTTCGGTTGGTGGGGCTCAGCACCCCTTGAAAACAGGCGTGCGCTTGTCCGCGAAGGCGCGCAGGCCCTCCTGCATGTCGTGGGAGCGCTGGTGGTCGCGGAACTCCAGCAGTTCATGTCGCAAGGCGTCGGCCAGGGCCTTGTCGGCGGCCTCCGCCGCCACCCGCTTCATGCGCGCCAGCACCAGCGGGCTGCGGCCTGCCAGCTCTGCGGCCAGGGCCTGGGCGCACTGCGCCAGCTCGCTGTCGGCTACCACTTCATTGACCAGCCCGTGGCGCTCCATCTGCGCCGCCGTGAACGTGCGGCCCGTGAACAGCAGGTAGCGGGCCACGTTGACCGGCAGCTTGCGCGGCAACACGGCCGCGCCGCCGGCGCCGGGAAACACGCCGAAGTTGGCATGGGCGTCGCCCAGGCGCGCCGACTCGGCCGCCACCACCAGGTCGCAGGCCAGCACCAGCTCCAGCCCGCCCGCCACCGCCAGACCGTTGACCGCGGCAATGACGGGTTTCGGGAACGTGCGCAGCGTGGCAAAGAATGCCGTTGCCACGTCGATGAAGTCGGCCTCGCCGGCGGCTACCGGCGCCGACACTTCCTTCAGGTCCGCGCCGGCGCAGAAGGCACGGCCATTGGCAGTCAGTACAACCACGCGCACGGCGGGATCGTCCCGCCACAAGCGCAGTTGGGCGTCCAGCCCGCGCATCAGCTCGCGGCTCAGGCTGTTCATGGCGGCGGGCCGGTCCAGGGTCAGCCAGCCCACGGCGCCGCGAAGTTCATGCAGATGGCTCATCGGCGGGCTCCGTTCAGCACAGCTCGATCGCCACCGCCGTGGCCTCGCCACCGCCCAGGCACAGGCTGGCCATGCCGCGGCGCAGGCCGCGCTGGCGCAGCGCGTGGAGCAGCGTCACCAGCAGCCGCGCGCCGGTGGCGCCGACCGGGTGGCCCAGTGCGCAGGCGCCGCCGTTGACGTTGAGCCGGTCATGCGAAATGCCAAGTTCCTGCAGCGTGACCAGGGTCACCACGGCAAAGGCTTCGTTGACCTCGTAGAGATCGACGTCCTGCGCGCTCCAGCCGGCCTTGTCCAGCAGACGGCGCATGGCGGCGGCCGGCGCATCCACGAACTGCTGCGGCGCCTGGGCATGCGTGGCGTGGCCGACGATGCGCGCGAGCGGGGCCAGGCCCTGGCGCAGTGCATCGCTTTCGCGCATCAGCACCAGCGCGGCGGCGCCGTCGGAGATCGACGACGCGTTGCCGGCGGTCACGGTGCCTTCCTTGCGGAATACGGCCTTGAGCTTCGGCAGCCTGGCGGCGTCGCACTGGCCGGGCGTCTCGTCCCGGGTGAACAGCGTCTCGTCGCCTTTGCGCTTGAGCGTAAGCGGGGTGGTCTCGTGGTCGAACGTGCCTTCCTGCACGGCACGCTGGGAGCGCAGCAGGCTTTCACGGGCATAGGCGTCCTGCGCTTCGCGGCCAATGCCGCGCTCCTGCGCCGAGAGATCGGCGTAATAGCCCATCAGGTGGCCTTCGTAGGCATCCTCCAGGCCGTCGCAGTACATATGGTCAAGGAGCTGGCCATGTCCGAGGCGATATCCCTGGCGCCCGCGCGGCACGATATAGGGGGCGTTGGTCATGGACTCCATGCCACCCGCCACCGCCACCGAACAGGTGCCGGCCAGCAGCAGGTCGTGCGCCAGCATGACGGCCTTCATGCCCGAGCCGCACATCTTGCTGAGCGTGGTGGCCGGCGTGGAGACCGGCAGGCCCGCGCCGAGCACGGCCTGGCGCGCCGGCGCCTGGCCCAGGCCGGCGAACAGGCAGCAGCCCATCAGGGCCTCGTCGACCGAGGGCGGGTCGACGCCCGCCTCAGCCACGGCAGCGCGGATGGCCACGGCGCCCAGTTGCGGTGCCGTGTACTGCGCCAGTGCGCCGTTGAACGCCCCGATGGGCGTGCGCTTCGCGCCGACGATCACGATGGAATCAGTTTTCTGCATGTCAGGGGTTCCAGCAAATCAAGGGGTCAGGCTGCGGCAGGCGCCAGTTGCAGCCGCACGAAGTCCAGGATCTCCTGGCCGGTGCCGTTCGGCCGCGCGAACAGCGCATCGCCGAGTGCCGTGGCGCAGGCGGTTTCCGTGCCCGCGCAGGCACGCCATTCATGCAGCCGCCGCGTGAACAGGCCAAGCGCGAGTTCCTCGGTGATGCCGATGGCACCGTGCACCGCGTGCGCGATGGCGGCGACACGGGTGGCCGCCTCGCTGCAGCGCAGCTTGGCGGTGGCCGCCAGCAGCGGGCGCGGCAGGTAGCCGTCGGCGGCGCAGCCCAGGCGCGCGCCGAAGCTCGACGCGTTGGCCTGCTCGGCCAGCACGCTGAGTTCCTGCTGCATCGCCTGGAACTGCGAGATCGCGCGGCCGAACTGCTGGCGGTTGTTGACGTATTCGATGCTCATGGCCTGGATGCGCGCCATGGCGCCGGCCATGCCCGCGGCATGCACGACGTTGCAGATGGCCACCACGTCCGCCGCGCCAGCCGGCATGCGGCGGATGGCCTGTGCCGCCGACTCCCAGCGCAGCGTGGCCGATGCTTGCGCACGGTAGGCCCCGGGCGTGGCATGCGCCAGCGCGCGCGGCATCAGCAGCCACTCGCCGCGCCAGCCAACCAGCACCTGGTGCGCCAGCGCGCCACCCGGCACTTCGCGGCAGACGATGGCATCGCCCGCCAGCGCCAGCGCAGGGGCCACGGCGATGCACTCGCCCGCGCGCTCATGCCCGGCGCTTGCCAGGATGGCGCGAGCGATCGCCGTCTCGGCGAACGGATGGCTCAGGCCGGCGCGGCCGGCGGCCAGGAACAGCGGAAATGCGTCAGTCAGCGACAGGCCCGCCCCGTCCAGCTCCGCGGGCACGAGCGCGTCGGTGTAACCGAGCGCATCGATGGCGGCCCATTGCGCGTCGGCGCCCTCGCCGGACTCGCTGCGCCGCACTTGTTCGTCCGAGCACAGGCCGGTCAGCGCGCGCTCGAAGCCTTCGATCAGGGAATCAGTCATGGTGTGTGTCGTCTCAGCGAAGTCCGAGGGAGCGCGCGATGATGCCGCGCAGGATCTGGCGCGTGCCGCCGCGCAGGGAGAAGCTCGGGCAAAGCTGCGTGATATAGGCATGCGCACGCAACAGGTCTTCGGACGGATGGAAAGCGGGCATCTGCTCCATCGCTTCGCTGATCCAGCCGGGCACGGCCTGCTCGAACTCCGTGCCGAGGTCCTTGACATACGACGCATCGATCTCCGGGTTCTCGCCCTTGTCGAGCCGGTCGGCCACGGCCAGCGACATCGCCCGCAGTACCGCCATGCGGCCCGCGATACGTCCGGCGATCGCCTTGACCGAGTCCGGCACCGGCAGGCCGGATGCCTTCACCTCGGCCAGCCAGGTCTCGGCCAGCATCAGGCTGGTCAGGATGCGCTCCGGGCCGCTGCGCTCGAAGGCCAGCTCCGAGGTCACCTGCTTCCAGCCCGAGCCCTCTTCGCCCACCAGCGCATCCGCGGGCAGGTCCACGTCCTCGAACACCACCTCGCAGAAGTGGCCGTCACCGGCCAGGTCGCGGATCGGGCGCGCGGTGATGCCGGGCAGGCTCAGGTCGATCAGCACCTGCGACAGGCCCTTGTGGCGGTCGCCATGCTGGCCCGAGGTGCGCACCAGCGCGCACATGTATTGCGCGCGGTGGGCATTGGTCGTCCAGACCTTGCGGCCGTTCAGGCGCCAGCCGGTCTCGGTGCGAACCGCGCGGGTGCGCACCGAGGACAGGTCGGAGCCCGTGTCCGGCTCGCTCATGCCGATGCAGATAAAGATCTCGCCGCGGATCAGCTTCGGCAGGAAGAACTGCTTCTGCGCTTCGCTGCCGTAGCGCAGCATCAGCGGCGCGGTCTGGCGGTCGGCGAACCAGTGCGCGGATACCGGCGCGCCGGCGGCGATCAGTTCTTCCACCAGCACGAAGCGGGCAAAGGCGCTGCGGCCGGCGCCGCCGTACTCGGGCGGCAGCGCCAGGCCGATCCAGCCCTGCTCTCCGAGGGCCCGGCTGAATCTGGCGTCAAAGCCCATCCAGGTGCGCGCGCGCACGGGTGCCGGCACGTCGCGCAATGCAGCCTGCAGGAATTCGCGGATGGGTGTCCGCAGCGCCTCATCCTCGGGCGGGATGCTGACGAGCGGAAGGGAATCGTGGGTCGAGTTCAATGTAGCTCCCGGTTTGATTTCAGGGATTCACGGATGCGGCGGCCGGCGCGCCGGCGTCGGCGGCCTCCCCGGCAAGGCGCGTGGCGCCCTGGCTGGCCAGCGCGCGGATCTGTTCCTGGCTGTAGCCGGCCTCGGCAAGCACTTGCGCGCTGTGTTCGCCCAGGCGCGGCGCCTGGCGCGTGACGCGCGGCTGCGACCTGGACCATTGCGACGGGATCGCCATCGAGCGGATCGCACCTTCGCTGGGGTGCTCGACGACATCGAAGAAGCCGACCGCGTCAAGGTGCGGATCCGCCATCAGCGAATCCACCGTATGCAGCTGCATCACCGGCATGTCGGCGGCTTCCAGCACCGTGATCCACTCCGCGGTGGTCCGCGTGGGCATGACTTCCGCCACCATGCGATACAGCGCATGGATATGCTTGTTGCGCTCGACGATGGAACTGAAGCGCGGATCGCTGTCCATCAGGTCGGGCTGGCCGATCAGCGCCAGGAACTTGCGCCACTGCTTGTCGTTGTAGAGCAGCACGCACAGGTAGCCGTCCTGCGTCCGGTACGGACGGCGGTGCTCGTTGAGAATGCGCGAATAGCCGCTGGGGCCGATGGGCGGCTCGAAGGTCAGGCCGCCCATGTGGTCGCCCAGGATGAACTGCGCCATGGTTTCGAACATGGGCACGTCGATCGACTGGCCTTCGCCGGTGCGCTCGCGGTGATAAAGCCCGGCGGTGACCGCATTGACCGCCGCCAGGCCGACGATGCGGTCGGCGATCGCGCTGGGCGCGTAGCGCGGCACGTCGCTGCCGGCCAGCCTGGCCAGCGTCGGGATCGCCACCGCGCCCTGGATCAGGTCGTCGTAGGCGGACTTGGCCGCGTACGGGCCGCCCTGGCCGTAGCCGTACAGGCCCACGTACAGGATGCGCGGGTTGACCTTCGCCACTTCCTGGTAGCTCAGGTTCAGCCGTGCCATCGCCTGCGGGCGCACGTTGTAGATCAGCACGTCGGCGTCGGCGGCGATGCGCAGCAGCGCCTCGCGCCCGGCCGGCGTCTTCAGGTCCAGCACGATGCTGCGCTTGCTGCGGTTGGCATGCAGGAAGATGCCCGACATGCCGGCGTGGCGGCGCGGGCCGACGTCGCGCACGGTATCGCCGTCCGGCGGCTCGACCTTGATCACGTCGGCGCCAAGGTCGCCCAGGATCTGCGTGGCGTAGGGGCCCATCAGCACCGTCGTCATGTCGACGATGCGCACACCCTGCAACGGGCCGCTCATGCGGGGCTCCCCGCCCGCGTGGCGGCGGAAGAATGGAATGCGGTGAGAGTCATCATGCCTCCTTGGATCGTGTTGAAGGACATGCTACGGAAGCACGGACCCCGAGAAAAATACTTTGTGTATGTCGCTCAATACATGGCTTGTATCGGCACCCGCCAAGGCCGGGCGCGGTGGCAAGGCATGCTGAAATTCGCGCTCCTTGATGCTCGCGATGTCAGGCGCGGCGCCGGACGGCGCCGCCGGATAAGCGCGGGAAACGCCGCTGTCGCAGGTTCCCCGCCGTTACTGCATGTGGCCGCCAGGAGCCGTCAGAAGACGTGACGAATGCCTGTGGTCACACCGACCATGCCCTTCTGCCCGGCCATCATCGGATAGCCGTACAGGAACAGCGTCTGCGACGAATCGAAGTTCAGGCCCGCATTGCGCGAGTAGGCCACAGACACATAGACATCGGTGCGCTTGGACAGGCTGTAGTCAGCCAGGAACGAGACCTGCCACGGATTGGCCGGATTGCTGGCGGCTGCGGTCGGGCCCAGGCTGAGGCGCTTGAAGTCGGCGTAGTAGTAGGCCAGCGACAGGCCCAGTGCGCTGGTAGCCTGGTAGTTGACGCCAGTCCAGTAGTAGTCGTCGCGCGCCAGCGTATTGCCGTTGGCGAAGTCCACCTTGGCCCAGCGGTAGCCCATCATCGCCTTGAACGGGCCGGTGGCGTAGCTCACCGCACCGCCTGCCTTGCGGCTGTTGCCTTGCTGGCCGGAGGTCACCGTCGGATGCCACTGGTCATAGGCGATGGTGGCGCCGAAGCCGTTGCTCAGGTAGGTCAGCGAAGCGCCGTAGCCATTGTTGTCGCGGAACGATCCCGGGGTTTCGCCGCTGCCGCTGTTGGCCAGCGGCGTCGAGCCGATCGCCGGCACGCCTACGCCGAACGAATAGTGCGCCGCGGCCTGCAGCGGGCCGAACTGGCCGACGTACTTGACCACATTGTCTTCACGGTAGTTGGTGCCGAGCTGCCACGCCACCGGTTCATAAGTCGTGGCGAAACGCATCGGCGCGAAGTTGGCCATGCCCTCGAAGAAGGACGTGTACTGGCGGCCCAGCATCAGTTTGCCGTAAGCGCTGTTCTGCAGTCCGACGAAGGCCTGGCGTCCGAACAGCCGACCTGATTGCGCGACGCCGGTATCCGGGGCGAAGCCGTCTTCCAGCACGAATATGGCGCTATTGCCGGCACCGAGATCCTCGATACCGCGCAAGCCCCAGCGCGATGGCGAAAGGCCACCCAGCGTTGGCATCGACACACGGCTGCCGCCAGTGGTGGCAGAGACGGGTTGTCCGTTCACGACCGTAGGCTGCGCAGACGCGACGCGATTGACGTATTCGATAGAGCCGTCGATCACGCCGTACAGCGTCACGCTCGAATCCGCCCGCGCTCCCGCACTAAATCCGCCAAGGGCGCCAAGGGCCGCCAGGGCGAAAATTGTCTTCTTCATCTCTTGTCTTCTCCATATAAGTCATCTGCGCCAGACGCAAGCCTGCCGCGCCCCGTCTGGTGCGGGCCACGCCTCCTCCTGAAGCGCGGCGCACAACGGCTTGCCGTGTGCGCACTTGCAAGGAGAACACTGCAGGGACAACTAGCGCCCCCCTGTCGGGAGGCGTTGGCCCTCCCCACACCCCCCCCTCATGTCGAGGGGCGACAAAACCGGCGGGCGGAAGGCCAGGGCGCCGGCCATGGGCAAAAAAAAGCTCCGGCATCACGCCGGAGCGAACACCCCGCCACATTTGACCGTGACGGGCGTGGAGACAGCCTGGTTGCGGCGCTGCGAACCGCGCCCGCGCCGGCTTACACACCATCTCTCGCGAAACGGGCCGCCGGCAGCGGGCAGATATGCGCCGACACGGCGCGGCCTTATGGTCGGTTTGATGCGCAAGCGCCGGCCGCGCGCCCATCAGGCACGCGTATCGCGATCCCAGTCGAAGCGCGCCGGCTTGCCCTGCAGGAACGCGTCCACCGCCTCGGCGTAGTACGGCACCGCCGACGCCAGCGCCTGCGCCTGGCATTCCAGGTCGAGCAAGGTGTCGTAGGAACTTTCGAAAGTCCGGTTGAGCGCGCGCTTCATCAGCGCCAGCGCTTCCTGCGGCGCGTCCACGAAGCGCTGCGCGAACCGGCGCGCCTGCGCGTCGAGCTGGTCGGCCGGATGGACCGCATGCACGATGCCGCAGCGCTGCGCATCGGTCACTGCAAGGCGCCGCCCGGTGAACATCAGTTCCTTGGCCAGCATCATCCCCACGGCCCGCGGCAGCGCATAGAGCGAACCCATGTCGGGCAGCAATCCGACCTTGGCGAACGACATGCAGAACGAAGCGCGCTCCGACGCCAGCACGAAATCCGCCGCCAGGGCCAGCGAAAAGCCCGCGCCCGCGGCCGGCCCGTCCACCGCCGCGATCACGGGGATCTCGAGGTCGCGCAGCCGCCGCAGCCATTTGTGGATGTCCTGCAGCCGACGGCGCATCGCCTCCGGTGCGCGCGCCGAGGGGTCGGGGCTGGAGAAGATCGCCTGGATCGATTTCAGGTCCCCGCCCGCGCAGAAGCTGCCGCCGGAGCCGGTCAGGATCAGTGCGCGAATGCTGCGGTCATCCTCCACGCGGTCGAGCATGTCGTGATAATCCTGGCGCATCTGCAGCGTCAGGGCGTTGCGCGACGCCGGACGCTGGTGCGTGAATACCGCCACGCCGTCGTCAATGGCCAGGTGGCTGTGGCGCAATGGGATCTGCTGGGCCTGCATCGTCGTGTGTCCTCCGGGGAGTGGATAAGCGCGCGGCTCGCCGGCAGCGCGCGCGCGCCGTGTAGCCCATGCCAGCAGTGTGGCGCGCCGCACCGCCGCACCGCCCCCCTCATCAAAGGGGGCCAGGCGCGCGTTGCCGATGAACCGGCGCCTATGCGCGCGCATCGCCCCCAGTGGTGGGGGGCGATGCCGGAGCGGCTCCCGCTTAATGTGGAAGGCATCGGAAATGCAGGCGAGCCCCGCGGGCCGCCGATCCACTGGAGAGCCTTCATGAACTTTGCCCCCGACCCCAATCTCGATGCGTTCCGCCAGGAGGTGCGCGGCTTCCTGCGCCATCACCTGCCGGCCGACCTGCCGCGCCGCAAGGACGGCCTGCGCTCGCCACGTGCAGACGTGGTGCGCTGGCAGCGCATCCTCGCTGCCCAGGGCTGGGGTGCGCCCTACTGGGCGAACGAGCATGGCGGCACCGGCTGGAGCGTGCCGCAGCGCCTGGTATTCGACGAGGAATGCGCAGCGGCCGGCGCCCCTTCGCAGGATTCGTTCGCGCAGAAGCTGGTGGGCCCGGTGCTGAACCATTTCGCCAYGCCGGAGCAGAAGGCCGAGCACCTCCCGCCGATCTTCAGCGGCGAGCGCCTCTGGTGCCAGGGCTTCTCCGAACCGGGTTCCGGCTCCGACCTGGCATCGCTGCGCACCAGCGCCGTGCGCGACGCAGAGCACTACGTGGTCAACGGCCAGAAGATCTGGACCAGCTATGCCCATCATGCGGACTGGATCTTCCTGCTGGTGCGCACCGATGCCAGCGCCAGGAAGCAGGCCGGCATCAGCTTCCTGCTGGTCGACATGAAGACGCCGGGCATCACCGTGCGTCCGATCATCAGCATCGACGGCTGCCACCACCTGAACGAGACCTTCTTCGACAACGTGCGCGTGCCGGTGAAGAACCTGGTGGGCGCCGAAGGCGAAGGCTGGAAGATCACCAAGTTCCTCCTCAACAACGAACACGCCTCCACCGCCGACCTGCCCACGCTGCGGCGCCTGCAGGGCCAGATCCGGTCGCTGTCGCACACCGCGCGGGCAGGCGGCGCGACGCTGGCCGGCCGGCACGCGTTCCTGCTGCGCCTGGCACGCTATGAGGCCGAGCTAAAAGCCATCACCATCATGGTCCAGCGCGTGGCGGCGATGGAGCAGGACCACAGCCCGGCGGCCCATGCGATGGGCTCCATGCTGAAGATCCGCGGCACCGAACTGCAGCAACGGATGAGCGAGTTCCTCGTCGAAACGCTGGGCGATCACGGTGCCGTCGCGTATCCGGGCACCCACGCCGAAGCGGATGCACGGCGGCCGCCGCTGCCCATGGCGCACACCGCGCAGGGCATGGCCGCCGAGATGTTCTTCCGCCGCGCCACCACCATCTACGGCGGCACCAGCGAAGTCCAGCGCTCCATCATCGCCAGGTCGCTGTTCAGTTTCTGACGCCGCACAAGGCAAAGGAGTCCTTCGGCATGCCGCCCGAAGGACTCCTGCGAACAGCGCGCAATGCGCTGGAAGGCCGGGAAGGCGGCCGTTGGCGGGAACGGCTATTCGGGCTGCATGCCGGCCGCTGCGATCAGTTGCTTCCACGTCCGCTGGTCCGCCACCACGGACTTGCCCAGCTCGGCCCCGGTGCCGGGGTTGGGCAGGCTGCCGCGGCTGGCATAGTGCGTCATCGCCTCCGGCGAGGCGACGAACTCCAGCGTAAGCCTGGCAAGCCTGTCCACGATCGGCGCCGGCGTGCCCGCAGGGGCGAACAGCCCGCTCCAGTTGATGCGCGACACCGCCTCCACCACCGGGCTGTTCTGCATGCCGGCTTCGGACAAGGTCGGCACATCCGGCATCAGCGTGACGCGCCGCGGACTGAGCACGGCCAGCGCACGCAGCTTGTTCGACTGGATCAGCGGCATCGCCGCCGTGAACTCGACCATGGCGAAATCCACGTTGCCGCCGATCAGGTCAGGCAACAGTGTCGCGGTCGCCTTGTAGGGCACATCCGTCGTCTTGATGCCCGCCGCCTCCGCGAACGCCGCCGCCATCAGCCGGTAGCCGGTGCTGCTGCTGGCGCCGTTGAGCTTGCCGGGCCGGGCGCGTGCCGCGTTGACGAGCTCCGTCACCGACTTGTACGGCGCACTTGCGCCCACCACCAGCGCGACCGGCAACGACGACATCCGCGCGACCGGGACAAAGTCCTTGCCGGGGTTGTACGGCAGTTGCTTGAAGAGATAGGGGTTGGCCGACATCGCGCTGGATGCGGTCAGCAGCAGCGTGTAGCCGTCCGGCGCCGCCTTGGCCACATAGTCACTGGCAATGATCATGTTGGCGCCGGGCCGGTTCTCCACCACTACGCTCTGCCCCAGCTTCTGGGCAAGGAACTTCGCCAGCAGGCGGGTGTAGTCATCGATGCCGGTGCCAGGACTCGCCACGGACACGATCTTGATGACGTGCTCGGGGTAGCGCTGTGCCTGCGCGCCGGCCGGCGTTGCGAGCGCCGCCAGCATGCCGCTGGCGGCGGCGGCCAGGATCCGGCGTCGCAGCGGTGAAATGCCATGGTGCATGGTGTCTCCTCCTCGTGTGTACTGCCCCGCGGGGCAGCGGGTCTTATAGGAAAAAACGGCGCCGCACGGGCGCCGGTTTTCATGCTGGGAGGACGCGAAGTTCCGTCCGTCAGCCCGATGCTCAGGGATACCGCCTCATAATCGATTCCGCAATGCAGACCGGCTTGCTGCCGCCTTCGCGCTCCACGAGCATCTCCAGCTTGAGCTGCGCGCCACCGTTGTCCAGCGGGTCGAACGACACCAGCCTGAAATGCGCGCGCAGCAGGCTGCCGACCGGAACCGGCGCGGGAAATCGCACCTTGTCCAGGCCGTAGTTGACCCCGGTGCTGCTGTTCCTGATCTTGTAGGCGGTATGCGAAAACGCCGGCAGCAGGCTCAGCGTGAGGAACCCGTGCGCGATCGGCGCGCCGAACGGCCCGCTCTTGGCACGTTCGGTGTCGACGTGGATCCACTGGTGATCGCCGGTCGCATCGGCAAACAGGTTGATGCGATCCTGCTCCAGCACCAGCCATTCGCTGGTCCCGATGGATTCGCCGACCAGCGGCTTCAGGTCACTGATGTTCTCGTAGATCTTCATGCTTGCGTTTCCTCTTCGCCCAGGGATGCTTGCAGCGCGCGCGCGTTGCAAGCCTCATGCAGGTCTGCGTTGCCGAACAGCACGTCCGCCACCACAGCGCGTTTGAAGTAATGGCCCACGGTGTACTCCTCGGTCATGCCGATGCCGCCGTGCAGCTGGATGCCCTGCCCGCTGACATAGCGCGCGGCGCGGCCGATCAGGGCTTTGGCCTGCGACACCGTGCGGGCCAGCTCGGCCTCGCCGTCGTTCTCGATCGAGGCCAGCAGCGCGTACAGCATCGAGCGCGCCACTTCGAGTTCGGCTGCCATGTCCGCCATGCGGTGCTGCAGCGCCTGGAAACTGCCGATGGGCACGCCGAACTGCTTGCGCACCTTGAGGTACTCGGCCGTGATCTCGATCGTCTTCTCCATGCCGCCGATCAGCTCGGCGCACAGCGCGGCGATGCCGTGCGTGAGGCCGTGGCGCAGCGCAGCCTGTGCGCCGCCGGCGTCGCCGAGCAGCGCGTCGGCCGGGACGAACACCTGGCGGAACGTCACCTCCGCGGCCCGGCTGCCGTCATGCAGCGGCAAGGCCACCGCCTGCACGCCGGCAGCGTCGGCCGGCACCAGGAACAGGCTGCACAGCCCGACCGAGCCGGACTTGCCGGGCAGCACCGCTGACACGATAAAGGCATCGGCATCGCCGCCCCCGAGCACCAGCGTCTTGGTGCCCTGCAGGTGGTAGCCGCCGGGCGCCGGTTCGGCGCGCATCGCCACAGGTTCCGGCAGACCGCGCGACTCCGCTTCGCTGTAGGCCAGTGCGAAGCGGCGCGACCCGTCCGCCAGCGCTGGCACCAAGGCGTCCAGCTGCGCGGGGCTGGCGGCCGCCGCCAGGGTCTGTGCCGCCAGCACCGCGCTGCCGAGGTAGGGCTCCACCACCAGGCCGCGGCCTAGTTCAGTGGCGATCAGCACGGTATCGATGATCGAGCCGCCCAGCCCCCCGGCCGCCTCCGGCAGCGCCGCCGCGAGCCAGCCGTTGTCGGCAAAGGTCGCCCAGTGCCGGGCGTTGCAGGTCTCGGCGGACTTGACCCGCGCCGTGCGCGCCTCGAAGGCGTAGTCCCTGTCGACAAAGCGGCGCACGCTGTCCTGCAGCAAGCGCTGTTCGTCAGTCAAATTGAAATTCATGATCGGTCAGTGCCTTCAGAGTTGGAACATTGACTTTGCGATGATGGAACGCTGCACCTCACTGGTACCGCCATAGATCGTCGAGGCACGGCGGAAGAACATCTCGTTGGTGATGCCGCGGGCGACGTCCTGGCCCGGCAGCGGCGCCGCGGCATCCCCGTCCTGCGGCGTCGGATATGCCACGGCGCCGTGATCCCCCAGCGCTTCGGACAGGAAGCAGCTCATCTTCTGCTGCAGCTCGGTGCCGCGGATCTTCAGGATCGATCCCATCGCATGCGCGGCGGGACTGTGGTCCTCTTCGAGCGCCGCCACGCGCTGCACCAGCGTGGCAATCGCGGCAAGCTCCGCCTCGAAGCGAGCCAGCTGCAGCGCAAACTCATGGCGCTCCAGCAGCATGCTGCCGCCCGGATGGCGGTGCGTTGCCAGCGCGCGGATCTGCGTCAGGTAGCGGCGCAGCATCGGCAGGTCGGCGGCGGTGGCGTGTTCGTTGTTGAGCAGGAACTTGGTGATCTTCCAGCCTTCGCCCTCGGCGCCCACCAGGTTCTTCACCGGTACGCGCACGTTGTCGAAGAAGGTCTCGTTCAGGTGGTGGCAGCCATCGATGGTGACGATCGGGCGCACGGTGATGCCCGGCGTCTTCATGTCGACCAGCAGGAAGCTGATGCCGGCCTGCTTCCTGACCTCGGTATCGGTGCGCACCAGCAGGAAGATCCAGTCCGCGCGGTGCGCGTAGCTGGTCCAGATCTTCTGGCCGTTGACCACGTAGTGGTCGCCGTCGCGCACGGCGCTGGTGCGCAGCGATGCCAGGTCGGAGCCGGAGCCCGGCTCGGAGAAGCCCTGGCACCACTGCCGTGCGCCGCTGAAGATATGCGGCAGGTGCTCGGCCTTCTGCTCGGGCGAGCCGAAAGCGTTCAGCACCGGGCCAAGCAGCTTCTGCGCGCCGGTGTCCTGCGACGGCGCGCCGACCGCCGTGCATTCCTCGTCGAATACCAGGCGCTGCATCACGCTCCAGCCGGTGCCGCCATGCTCGGTGGCCCAGTAAGGCGCGCCCCACCCCTTCTCGTTCAGGATGCGCTGCCAGCGCGTGAGCTCCGGCTTGGGCGAGCGCGTGCCGATGCGGATGCGCCCGCTCAGTCCGGCGGGCAGGTTCTCGCGCAGGAAGGCGCGAACCCGCTCGCGGAAGGCCTCCAGGCCCAGGTCACGTTGAAAATCCATGCTTTGTCTCCTCGGACGCGGCTGGCAGGCCCGCCAGGGCGATTGCCGCCGCGTCGGCTTCAGGGCTGGTGGTCAGACCGGGTCCCAGCCGAACACATCGCGCGACAGGTCCAGCTTGAAGAACGAGCCCTCGAACATCGGGATGGCGCGCTCCACGCACGACTCCACGGTCCAGCCTTCGCTGTTGTGGGCGGTGCGGATCGGGCGCGGCTGCGAGAACAGGTAGACCTCGTTGTTGCGCACGCCGAAGATCTGGCCGGTAACCTGCTTTGCCTGATCCGTCAGCAGCGCGAGCGTGAACGGCGCGATCTTGCCGGCTTCGAGGCGCATATTGATCTTCATGCGCTCGGCCGCTTCCGGCGTGTTGGTCGGGATGCTGCCGACCATGCGCGTGAACGCGAACGGCGCGATGCAGTTCGAGCGCACATTGAACTTCTGCATGTCCACGGCGATGGACTTGGACAGGCCGACGATGCCGAGCTTGGCCGCCGCGTAGTTGGCCTGGCCGAAGTTGCCGATCAGTCCGGAGGTGGAGGTCATGTGCACGAAGGCGCCGCCCTCCTGCGCCTTGAAGTGCGGCGCGACGGCGCGCGAGACATTCCAGCTGCCCTTCAGGTGCACGCGGATCACGGCGTCGAAGTCGTCCTCGCTCATCTTGTGGAAGATGATGTCGCGCAGGTTGCCGGCATTGTTGACCACGCCGTCGACGCGGCCGTACAGGTCCAGCGCCTGTTGCACGATCTTCTGCGCCGAGGCCCAGTCGGCCACGCTGTCGGTATTGGCGGCGGCCTCGCCGCCGGCCGCGCGGATCTCGTCGACGGCCTGCTGGGCCGGTCCGGCGCTGCCGCCGGAGCCATCGATATTGACGCCGAGGTCGTTGACGATCACCCGGGCGCCCTGGCGCGCGGCTTCCTGCGCAATCCCCTTGCCTACGCCGGCACCCGCGCCGGTCACGATGATGACTTTCCCTTCGAGCAAGCTCATGTTTGATACTCCAGAATGGATCGATTTGTTCAGGCTATCGGCAGGCTGGATGGGTTGCTGCCTCGGTGAACATGATTGCGGCCGGCACGCCGGCGAGCACTCCCCAACCCGGGGGGCGCTCCAGAACGGTGCTTATGGAGCGGGATACAGCGCTGCCCCCCGCGCAATCACGCCTGCGCCGGCACCGTGGCGCTCAGGTCGCGCATGCGCGCTGCCGCCCCGCCGCGGCCGCCGACACCGAGCTTGGCGTAGATGTTCTTGAGATGCCATTTGACGGTCTCGGCCGAGACATTGAGCACCTTGGCAATCTTCTTGTTTGACATCGCCTGCGCCACCAGCACCAGGATCTCGCGCTCGCGCTCGCTCAACGCGGCCATGGGGCTCGCGGCCCCGCTGTCGGGCACCTGTTCCTGCCGCGCCGCGGCGCTGCCCGACGCCTGCTGCAGGCGCTCGACGTAGAACGCCAGCACGGGCTCGCCCACGGCGTCATGGACAAGGCGGCTGAACCGGTCGGGCGTGCCTTCCAGGACATCGAGAAGCGTCCGTGTCAGCCCGAGCCGGTGGCCTTCGCGCACGGCGTGGACGAAGTCCTGGCGCGCGGCCTGCGCCTCGCCGAGGCCCAGGCGCGCGATGGCGAGCTGCAGCCGCAGGCTGACCGCGCCCAGCGCCTGCTCGCTGCCGGCGAGCAAGAGCTGGATGCGCTCGATCGCGTTGGCATAGTCCTTGGTGTGCAGCGCCATGTCGACGCCGGCGCGCGCGGCCGCCCGCGCAGTCTGGGCCGCCCGCTCCGGGCCGGCCCCGGCATAGCGCTCCGCCAGGCCCTGGATGCACTCCAGCACCACATTGGCGCGCTCCATCTCGTCGCGCTGCAGATGGCGGCGCAGCCGCAGCACCAGCGCCTCGGCAAGCAGCCGGTCCAGGCCGTAGCGCACCGCATACGCCTCGAGCCGGTCCAGGTAAGCCAGCGCCTGCGCATGGCGGCCCGCGAGCCAGTGCGCATTGGACAGCACCAGGCAAGCGCGCAGCACGATCTCCGGCAGCGACACGCGCTCGAGCACCTCGATGCGCGGCTCGAGCAACTGGCAGGCTGCCTCGGTTTCGTTCAGCTCATACAGGGTATCGGCCAGCAGCCCGGCGGCCATGCAGGCCAGGCCAACGTAGGCGGCACCGTGGCGCTCGGCTTCTTCCATCACCTCGCGTACGATCTTGCCGGCCAGCTTGAGCTTGCCCTCGCGCGCCAGGCTGATGGCATGGATGCAGCGGCCGAGCTGGCCGCTGCGCGGCGCGCCGGTGCGCATCTCGGCTTCTTCCAGCACGCTGCGGGCCAGGCCGTAGTCGCCGCGCGCGGTGAGAAGCCATGACAACACATTGCCACGCGAATGCCAGGCAAAATCATCGATGTCGTCCGGCACGTCCCACAGGCGCGGCAGCATGGCCGTCGCCGCGTCGGTGTTATCCAGTTGCAGGGCCAGCCCAGCCCGCAACAGGCACAGCGTGTAGCACTCGCGCGCATCCAGCCGGTCCTGCTGCGATTCCATCTGGTCCAGGCTGCGCTGCAACTGGTCGAAATCCCGGGCGTAGAGCTGCAGATAGGCATTGACGACATGCAGGCCGAAACGCCCCTCCACCTGCTCCGTCGGCAGCATGCGCATCAGCCCCGCCACCTGGTGCAGCTTGCCGCGCGACAGCAGCGCGTGCGCGCAGCCTTCGACCATGCCCGCCGCCATGTCGGCGTGGCCGGCGCTGACGGCATGGAACACGGCCTCGTCCAGGTGCCCGCGGCGCTCGAACCAGCGCCATGCCGCGGCGTGCAGCGCGCGCTGCCCGGCCTCGCCGCGGCCGGCCAGGCGGTCGAGCAGCGTTTCACGCAGCAATGGATGGATGCGGTACCACGTCTCGTGGTCGGCACCGTCTTCCGAGGTGATGAACAGATGGTCGGCCACCAGCCGGCCCAGCCGGGACTGGATCTGGGCAATGCCCGCAAGGGGCCCGACAATGTCCGCGCAAAGCGGTGCGCTGAAGCGCTGGCAGATGGCCACGCTGACCAGCATGTCCAGGTCGGCCGGTGCCAGCCGCGCCAGCACCTCGCGCCCGAAATAGCCGGCAAATGCGCCGGTATCCTGCATGCGCGTCAGCGCGGACCTGCCGCCCTGCCGCGTGCGCAGGTCGACGGCAAAGAGCTGCAGCCCCGCCACCCAGCCGTCCGTGAGCGCATGCAGCGCAGCGGCATCGCTGCTGCCGATGGCGCCGAGCTGCTCGCGCAGGAAGCGTTCCGACTCGTCCTGCGTAAAGCGCAGGTCGCGCATGCCGAACTCCGCCACCGTGCCCTGCAGGCGCAGCCGCTCCATCGACAGCTCCGGCGCGCTGCGCGAGCTGAACACCAGGTGCAGCGGTGGCGGCGCATAGTCCAGGAGCCATTGCAGCGCCTGCAGCACGCGCGTGTCGGCGATCTGGTGCAGGTCATCGATCATCAGCACCAGCGCGCGCTGTCGCTGGGCCAGCGCCTGGACCAGCGTGATCACCCAGAGTTCGATGGCGGCCTCGCTGCAATCGGCGCCGACCACCTGCGCGGCGGCGGCGGCGGCGCCGGGGTCGGCTTCGCCGATGCTGGCCAGCAGGTAGTCGAAGAAACGGGCGGGCTCGTTGTCCTCCGCCGCCAGCGACAGCCAGCACACGTCATACCCGAGCGGCAGGATGGCCTTGCGCCACGCCATCAGGGTGCTGGTCTTGCCACTGCCGGCATGGCCCTGGATCACCACGCAGCGCTGGCGGCGCGCTTCAAGCAGCCGGTTCAGCAGCGCCTCGCGCGGCATGAGCTGGCGTGCGCCGCGCGGCGGCTGCACCCTGATGCTGGCAATGGGTCGCCACTCAGGCGCAGGCACCGCGGTGCCGCCCGTTCCCGGCAAGCGCTCTGCGGATGACGCATCCGCCAGCAATCCGGTCGGGCCGGCGGCGGCGGGCACGTGCCCCGCGTCAGCCGAGCCGCGGATCCATTGATACGCGGTGCCCGTGCCGGTCTGCATGGCGGACTCGATGGCCGCGAGCAGTTCGGGAATGCCGGCGGGAAAGCCGGCCGGGACGCCCCCCGGCCCCTGGCCCTGCGCATCGCGCAGGAAGCGCTGCACCAGGCGCAGCCAGCTCGCCACGCTGGGCGCGAGCTGCACGCTGATGCGCGGATGCTGCCGCAACCAATGCTGCAACGATGCATCGTAGTGGCCGGCATGGCTGACCGCCAGCACCAGCAGCCGGCATCCGGGCCCCGCCGCGGCGTCGGCCCGGTGCAGGAACGTCGGCCATGCCTCATCGCGGACGATACCTGCCGGCGCATCGGGCAGGCTGCCGTCCAGCATCGTCAGCGCCGTCATCAGCGAGACCGCGAGGCTGCGCTGATGGGCCGGCAGCGAACGCATGTGGCAAGCGCCCTGCCGCGCGGGCGGCACGGCCACATCGCTGTCGCCCGCGTCTGCGATCGACAGCACCAGCGCATGGACGTGCGGCGCGGCATGGAGGGCAATGACTTCCTGCCTCATGACGGATGGTGCCATGCCATCCCCGGCGCTGGCGTCGGGGGGAACCACGCCGCCCGGGGCGATCCGTTGCGGCGCGGCGCCGGCAAGCTCCTGCGCCGGCATGCCGTAGCCGTGACGGCTGGCGCCGGGCTTGAGGCCTGCCGCGCGCCAGTGGCGCGAGACGCTGGCCGCGCTCACGCCGAGTTCGGCGGCAAGGGTGCGGGTGCTCCAGCTGCGTGGCGCTTCTGCGTTCTCGCAATGGGTCAGCATCGCCAGGCGGGCAACATCCACCTTCACCGGCGGCGCGCCGCGCGGCAGGTCCTGCAGGATCCCGCCCAGTCCCGCCATCACAAAGCGCTCGCGCCAGCGTGCCACCTGTGCCCGGCCGACGCCGAGTTGCGGTGCAATTTCCTTGTTCTGCTCGCCATCGGCGGCCAGCAGGATGATGCGCGCGCGCTGCGCCAGCCGGGCCGGCGCGTCGGCGGCGCGGGTCAGCGCCTCGAGATCGGAGCGTTCCTGCTCCGTCAGGGTGATTCGGGGGGCAACACGCATGGACAGCCTCTGCGGATTGACGATGGCTTGGAGCCATGGAAATGCGATAGCGGTGCGTTGGCGCACCGCCGGCAGGACGCTTCGGCGCCTCAGCCCTGTGCCGCAACGGCGGCGGGCACGGGCTCCTGGTACAGCGTTTCGATCAGCGGCTTGCGGCGTTCGCGCGTGGTGGCCTGGTTGATGTAGCCCTTGTCGGCCACTTCATTGGCATCGATCGACGCCGGCTCGGCCATCAGCAGCACGCGGCGCACCTGTTGGCTGACGCCGCCACCGGCGCCGTTGCGCAAGCGCTGTTGCACGGCCTGCAGCACCAGCGGATGCGATACCAGCGCCGCGGCGCCCAGGGCGGCCAGTTCGGGTGCCAGCGCCTGGCAGGCCACCACGTTGGGCCATGCCAGCGCCGCCACGTAGCCCCGGTCATGGCCGCAGATCACCGCGTCGGTCAGCAGGGGCGCGCATTGCTCGAGCAGCGCCACGCGCACGGCGCCGGTGCGCACCCAGGTGCCGTTGACCAGCTTGAAGTCCTCCACGCAGCGCCCGGCATAGCGCAGCCCTTCGGCCGGCGCGTGCGCCACCGCCAGCCGCACGGCATCGCCCATGCAGTAGAAGCCCTCTTCGTCGAAGGCGGCTCCGGTCAGGTCCGCGCGACCGAGGTAGCCCTTGAACAGATTGCGGCCGCGCATGCGGATTTCATAGCGGCCGTCGCCGCCATCGAGCGGCACCAGCTTGACTTCGACGCCGGGCGCCGGCATGCCGAGGTTGCCGGTCTCGTCGGTCGGCCGGCTGAAGTTCAGGCCCATCGCGGTGGTCTCGGTGGCACCGAAGCCACTGGTGAACAGGATGCGCTCGCCGGTGATGCGCTCGGCCAGGCCCTGGAAGCGCGCATAGACGTCGGCCGGCAGGCTGGCGCCGCCGAAGCTGACGAACATCAGCCTCGCAAAGAAGGCGCGGGCCAGTTCGTCATCGCGCTCCAGCTCGGTCACCAGCATGGCCCATGCCGCCGGCACGGTGGCGAACATGGTCGGCGACACCTCGCGCAGGTTCTGCAGCGTGCGCGCGAACTGGCCCGCCACCGGACGCCCGTCGTCGATGTAGTAGGAAGCACCCAGCACAAAGGCACGGCCGAGGTTGCCGACACCGCCGAAGACATGGCTCCACGGCAGCCAGTCCAGCACCACCGCGCCCTGGTAGACCGGCGCGGCATGCGCGAACAGGAACTGGCCGATCAGGGCCTGGATGCTGGCGTAGGAGATCTCCACGCCCTTCGGCACACCGGTGGAACCCGAGGTGAAGAAGATGCGCGCGGTATGCTCGGGCCGCACCGCGGCATGCGCGGCCTCGAGCCGCGCCAGGCGCTGCGGCGTCAGCGCGGTTTCGCGCAGCGCCTCCCATGCCACCTGCCCCGCGGCCGCGCCCTCCACCGCGATGACCGCCCGGGCCGGCACCGCCAGCGCATCCAGCGCACGCGCAAACTGCGGCGCCGACTGCACGAAAACCGCCGCTGGCGCCAGCAGCTGGTGGATATCCCTGAGCCGCACGAAGTCCTTGCTCTGCAGCGAATACGCGGCGGAGGTCGCGGCACAAGGGATGCCGGCATATTCGGCGGCCGCGACCAGCAGCGCATGCTCGATCGAATTGCCGGAAAGGATCATCAGCGGCTGCTGGCGCGACAGGCCCATCTCCAGCAAGCCGGCCGCCACGGCCAGCATCTGCCGGTGAAAATCGCCCCAGGACAGAATGCGCCACGCGCCGGCGCTGTCGCGCTGGGCCAGCGCAGTCTGCGCGGCGCGCTGCTGCGCCCAGCCCTGCACGAAGCCGCTGAACCCCAGATGGGGGGATGGCACCGGCTCGGTGGCCGCGCGCAGCAGCAGCGTGCCGTCCGGCCGCGCCACATGGATGGCGTCGGCCGTGCGCAGCGCGGCATCACGGTAGCGAGGCGACGTAGCGGGCATGCCGTGCGTCAGGGCGGCCTCCGTGGCTGGGTGGCGATGGTTCAACATTGTCTTCAGTCTCCTCTGCTTGCGCCCTGGACCTGTCATCTCCAGGGCCGATATCGGTCAGTCGATGGTGGCGCCCGAGCGCTGGATGGTGGCCTTCCATTTGCTGCGCTCGGCCTTGACGAAGTCAGCGAACGGCTGAGCGGACATCGGCAGCGGCACGCCACCCATCTTGTGGATGGCATCGACGGCCGCCGGGTCCTGCAGCATGCGGCCGATGCCGGCCTGCCACCTGGCTACGACAGCGGCCGGCGTGCGCGCCGGGAAGAACAGGCCGATCCACGAAGTGGACTCCGCCTCGGGGTAGCCGGCCTGCGCGATGGTGGGCACCTGCGGCAGCGCCGGCAGGCGCGTGGCGCCCGTTACTGCCAGCGCGCGCAGCTTGCCGGCCTGGATCTGCGCCAGCGTGGACGCCGGATAGTCGAAGGTCATGTCGACCTGCCCGGCCAGCAGGTCATTGATGGACGGCGCGCTGCCCTTGTACGGGACATGCACAAACCTGACGCCGGCCTGCGCCTGGAACAGCTCGGCGGCCAGGTGCGTGCCGGTGCCGTTGCCGGCGGAAGACACGGTCAGCTTGCCGGGATTGGCCTTGGCAAAACCGACCAGCTCCCCGACGGACTGGTACGGCAGCCGGCTGTTCACGACCAGTACATTGGGAATGGAAACCAGCCCCTGCGCGGCGACGAAGTCCCTGGCCGGATCGAAGCGCAGCGCCTTGTACAGGTACTGGTTGCTCGCCATGGTCCCTTGCGTGCCCATCAGCACCGTGTATCCGTCCGGCTCGGCGCGCGCCGCCAGTTCGGTGGCCAGGTTGCCGCCCGCGCCGGGACGGTTGTCGACAATGACGCGGATGCCGGCATCACGCGTCATGCGCGCTGCTACCAGCCTGCCCAGCTGGTCGGTGATGCCGCCAGGCGGCCCCGGCACCACGAGCGTGACCGGCTTTTCGGGATAGGTGCCCTGCGCCTGTGCGGGCTGCGCTGCCCACGCCAGGGCGCCGGCTCCGAATGCCGCGGCACAGGTAGCGGCCAGTGTCCACTTACACAGGCGCCAGCACCGTTTTACAACGGATCTTTGCATTTCCAGTCTCCATTTCAGCGCCGGTGCTCCGGGACGGTGCCGGGCAGCCGAGGTGCGATGTGTTCTTGTCGCTCATCTTTCATCTACGAGCATTCGGAGCAATCCACCAAATGCCGTACTTAAAGATACTACGCCATTTCGTACTTATCTACCAGTGGTCGTAGAAATGACGGATATGTTCCACCTGAGCGCAGGCACGGCGCGACACGGCAGTGACCTGGTGGCGCCAAAAGCACCCCCGGAAGGGCTACGCCACCCTGTACCGCTGATAGCGGGGCTTATCCCGCGGCGCGTGGCTTATCCCGCGTCCGCCCCCCTTGGTCGAGTGGGGGCGAATGCCGGGCCGCTGCGTGACACTGTTCCGAAGATTCCGCAGCCCCCAGCCAGAAGCGGCTGCCAACGACGAGACCAGCCCATGCAGTACGACGCACCCCTCACCCCGGCCCCGCCATCCCTGCCGCAATGCCGGCCGGCGCCAGCGCGCCAGACGCCGCAGGCCCTTACGCCGATGGAGCGGCTCATGGACCTGTTGCAGGAGGTGCGCCAGTTCAGCAGCCAGCTGCAGCGCAAGGCCAGGCAATCGGCCCGCGGCGCCGGCGGGCCGGCCTATGCCGATGCATTGCACACCATGCTGTGCGACCGCATGCGCAGCGGCGATGCCCGCATGCGCATCGTCTGCTACGCGTCGGCGGCGGAACTGGGCGTGCCAGTGGAACTGCAGCCGGAACACTGCCGGCAGGCCATGAGCGGCGGCCGGGGCTTCCCCTTGCGCGTGCTGTTCTGGGCCGCGCACCGGCGCGTGCAGGCTGCCAGACGGCCGCGCCGCCATGCGGCGGCACAGCCGTGGAACTGAAGCGACCGACCGAATTGCCGCCCGCGCCGCGCGCGCGGGCATGGAGCCCGACCATGATGACCAGCACGACTGACCGGACCGCCATCCACACGCGACAGGTGACCTGCCACGGGTACGAGCGCAGCGATGGCATGCTCGAGATCGAGGCCGAACTGCGCGACCTCAGCCCCACCGGAACCGACCTGTTGTTCAAGCAGGTGCCGCCGGGCGGCGCCATCCACCATATGCGCATCGTGGTGACGATGGACCGGGCGCTGCTGATCCACGACGTGAAGGCCGTGATCGAAACCGGCCCGACCGAGTACTGCCGCGCGATCGAGTCTGCCTACGCCGGCCTGATAGGCCTGCAGATCCGCGGCGGCTTCCGCCAGCAGGCCAGGGCGATCGTGGGCGGCGTGCGCGGCTGCACCCATCTGACCGAACTGCTCGGCCCGCTGGCCACCACCGCCACGCAGACCACCATGGCCATCGGCCGCCGCGAGCGCAAAGGCCGCTGGCCGGGCGAGGGCACCGGGCCCATGCCGAAGCCCGTGCTGATCGGCAGCTGCCACACCTACCACGAGGACGGCGAGGCGGCGAAGCTGCTGTGGCCTGTGCACCGGCGCGTGCCGGCCGCGCAGGACGCCTGATCACTGGCGTCGGCAGCGCGGCGCCGCTGCCGAGGCCGCATGACGCGCATCGCGCGCTACCAGCAAGCCGGGCCGCCTCGGGCACCTGGCCGCTACGAAAACCACGGAGAAGACATGAGCTGTTTTGCAGAACGGGCCCGCGGGCCTTTGCGTACGTTGCTTGCGTTGCTCTGCCTGCCCGCGCTGCCAATGCCAGCCGCGGCGCAGGCGTATCCGGAGCGGCCGGTGCGCATCGTCTCGATCACCAGCGCCGGCACCGGCGCCGATGACTACACGCGCCTGCTGGCCAGGCACCTGGGACAGAAACTCGGGCAGAGCTTCGTGGTCGAGAACAAGCCCGGCGCGAACATGATCCTGGCCTGCGACTATGTCGCCAAGTCCGCGCCGGATGGCTACACGCTGCTGCTCTCGGCGTCCGGCGCCATGGCCGCCAACCCCTTCCTCTTCAAGCGGCTGCCCTATGACCCGCTGAAGGACTTCGTGCCGATCGCGCGCATGTCGGTGATTCCGGTCGCGCTGGTCGTGCCGGCCACCTCGCCGTACCGCACGGTGGCCGACCTGGTTGCCGCGGCCAGGGCGAAACCGGGCACGCTTAACTTCGGCACCTCGAGCACGGGCTACCGGACCATCCTCACCGCGTTCAACGACGCCGCGAAGATCCAGGCCGTGAGCGTTCCCTACAAGGCCATGAGCACGCTGCTGCCCGACCTGATGAGCGGCGTGGTCGACTACGGCGTCGTCGAGGTATCGGCCGTGGTGCCCCACGTGCAGTCGGGCAAGCTGCGCGCGCTGGCGGTCACCGCCAACGCACGCATGCCGCAGCTCAAGGACGTGCCCACCATGGCCGAGGCCGGCATGCCGGCGGCAGCGGTGAACAGCTGGACCGGCCTGTTCGCGCCGGCCGGCACGCCGCAGGCTGTCGTCGACAAGCTCGCGCGGTACACGCTGGAGTTCGTGAACTCGCCGGAGGCGCTCGCGCACTACGGCGCGCGCGGCAGCCTGGCCTTTCCCGCGAACGGCGCCGAGCTGCGCCAGACCATCGTCGCCGACCAGCAGATGTGGAAGCGCCTGATCACACTGGCCGGCATCGAGCCGGAATGACGCACGCGGCGTTTGCCGGCCGCACGCCAGCAACACCTGTCCTCCCCCCCTACTGACCCAAGGAAGCAAGCATGAGCATCAAAGGCAAGGCCTATATCGTCGGCGCCTATGAGCACCCGACCCGCAAGGCACCGGACAAGACCGTGGCCCAGCTGCACGCAGAATGCGCCAGGGGCGCGCTGGAAGACGCCGGCCTGACACTGGCCGACGTCGACGGCTACTTCTGCGCGGGCGATGCCCCGGGCCTGGGCGTGCTGAACATGGTCGACTACCTCGGCCTGAACGTGCGCCACGTGGACTCCACCGAGACCGGCGGCTCCTCTTACCTGGCGCACGTCTCGCACGCCGCGCAGGCCATCGCCATGGGCAAGTGCAACGTGGCGCTGATCACGCTGGCGGGACGCCCGCGCTCCGAAGGCTCCAGCGGCACCAAGCCGCGCAACTGGGGCGACAACCTGCCCGACCTGCCCTTCGAGGCACCGTACAGCCCGCTTACGGTCAATTCGTACGCCATGGTCGCCATGCGCCATATGTACGAGTACGGCACCACCAGCGAACAGCTGGCGTGGATCAAGGTGGCTGCTTCGCACCATGCCCAGCACAACCCCAACGCCATGCTGCGCGACGTGGTGACCGTGCAAGACGTGCTGAACTCGCCGATGATCTCGGACCCCCTGCACAAGCTGGACTGCTGCGTGGTGTCGGACGGCGGCGGCGCGCTGATCGTGGCGCGCCCGGAAATCGCGGCGAAGCTGAACCGGCCGAAGGTCAGGATCCTTGGCGCGGGCGAGCATGTGAAGGGCCAGCTGGGCGGCAAGGTCGACCTCACCTGGTCCGCGGCCCGCGCCTCCGGTGCGGCAGCCTTCGCCGAAGCCGGCGTCACGCCCGCCGACATCCAGTATGCGTCGATTTATGACAGCTTCACCATCACGGTGCTGATGCAACTCGAAGACCTGGGCTTCTGCAAGAAGGGCGAAGGCGGCAAGTTCGTCGCCGACGGCAACCTGATTTCCGGCATCGGCAAGCTGCCCTTCAACACTGACGGCGGCGGCCTGTGCAACAACCACCCGGCYAACCGCGGCGGCATCACCAAGGTGATCGAGGCCGTGCGCCAGCTGCGCGGCGAAGCCCACCCGGCCGTGCAGGTCAAGAACTGCGGACTGGCGCTGGCACAGGGCACCGGCGGCCTGCTGGGCTCGCGCCACGGCAGCGCCACCCTCATCCTGGAACGCGAATAACGCCTGACTGCAGGCATCGAGCACAGCCATGACCACACCCTACACCCCTACCCCATTCAAAGCGCCCGCCGAGCATCCCGACAACACGGAATTCTGGGCCGCCGCGCGCGAAGGCCGCCTGCTGGTGCGCCACTGCGACAGCTGCGGCAAGCCCCACTGGTACCCGCGCACGCTGTGCCCGTTCTGCCTGGGCACGACGCACTGGAAGCAGGCCAGCGGCCGCGGCACGATCTATTCGTTCAGCGTCACGCGGCGCGCCGGTCCGACGCCGTTCTGCATGGCCTACGTCGCGCTGGACGAAGGCGTCACGATGATGACGCAGATCGTCGATTGCGATCTCGACACGGTCCGGATCGGCCAGAAGGTGCAGCTGCGCTTCTCGCCGTCGGACGGCGGCGCGCCGCTGCCGACCTTCACGCTTGCCTGATCCGGCCAGCGGTTCCTGCCTCCTGCCCACAACCCTGCCAGCCTGATCCATGAATACGACTGCCTCCCTGGAACGACTGTTGAACCCGCGTTCGGTCGCCATCATCGGCGCCTCGGACGATCCATTGCGAATCGGCGGCCGGCCGATCGCCTCCATGCGCAAGCTTGGCTATGCGGGACGCATCCTGCCGGTCAACCCCAATCGCCGTGAAGTGCAGGGCCTGCAGGCCTGGCCCTCGGTCGCGGCCTTGCCGGAAGTCCCTGACGTGGCCATCGTGGCCGTCCCCTCCGGCCAGGTGCTGGAAGTGCTGAACGCACTGGGCGAACGCGGCGTGCCCGCGGCCATCCTGTTCAGCGCCGGCTTTGCCGAAGTCGGCGGCGACGGCGTGGCCATGCAGGCCGAGCTGGTGGCCGCGGCACGACGCACCGGCATGCGCCTGCTCGGGCCGAATTCGCTCGGCCTCGTCAACCTGCATACCGGCTTTGTCGGCAGCTTCTCCTCACTGGCTGGCATCGACGACGTGCGCGCCGGCCGGGTCGGTATCGTCAGCCAGTCCGGCGCGTACGGCAGCCACCTGGTATCAGCCATGGTGGATTCGGATGTCGGCCTGTCGAACATCGTCATGACCGGCAATGAGGCCGACCTGACGCTCGGCGAGATCGTCAGGCTGATGGTGGACGATCCCAACACCGATGTGATCGCCCTCTACTCCGAAGGCATCAACGATGGCGACGGCCTTGTCGACGCGCTGAAGGCCGCGCGCGCCGCGCGCAAGCCGGTGGTGATGATGAAGGTCGGCCGCAGCGAGGTGGGTGGCGCCGCGGCACAGTCGCACACCGCGTCGATCGCCGGCAACGATGCGGTGGTCGATGCCGTGCTGCAAGAGCTCGGCGTGGTGCGCGCCTACACCACCGAAGCAATGCTCGACATTGTCCGGCTGGCCACGCGCAGCGTGTTCCCGGCCGACAACACGCTGGGCGTGATCACCGTCAGCGGTGGCGCCGGCGTGATCGTGTCGGACGCCGCCGAGGAATACGGCGTGCCGATGCCAGAAATGCCCGCCTCCGCGCAGGCCGCGCTGCTCAAGCGGCTGCCCATCTGCGCCCCGCGCAATCCGGTTGACACCACGGCGCAGTTCATCAACGACCCGACGCTGGTGCAGCCGTTCATGGACATGATGCTCACCGAAGGCGGCTATCGCACGGTGCTGGGCTTCTTCAGCTATGCCGGCACCACGGGCCAGGTGGCGCCGGTGCTGCGCGAGCAGCTCGCACGGGTGCGCGCCGCTTATCCGGACCGGCTTTATGTGCTGGTGCTGCGCGGCCCGCGCGAGGTACTGCGCAACTACGAGGCCGAGGGCTTTACGGTGTTCGAGGACCCGACCCGCGCCGTCGCCGCGATCGCCGCCATGGGCCGTTTCGGCCGCGCCTTCGCCATGCAGCCGCTGGCGCCCGCGCCGCAGGTCGGACCGGTGGCCCTGCCGGCGCAGACGCCCAGCGAGGCGCAGGGCAAGAAGCTGCTGGCCGAAGCCGGCATCGCCAGCGCGCCGGAGAGCGCCTGCAGCGCGGTCGAGACCGCCGTGCTGGCGGCGCGCGAGATCGGCTACCCGGTGGTGATGAAGATCCTGTCCCCGGACATCCTGCACAAGTCCGAGATCGGCGGCGTGCTGCTGAACGTGAGCGACGAGGCAGCCGTGCGCAGTGGCTTTGCCACGCTGATGGAACGCGCCGCCAAGGCCGCGCCCGAAGCGCGCATCGAAGGCGTGCTGGTGGCAAAGCAGCTGGGCGGCGGCGTCGAATGCATCATGGGGATCAACCGCGACCCGGTGTTCGGCCCGATCGCCATGTTCGGTCTCGGTGGCGTATTCGTGGAGGTGCTCAAGGACGTGGTGTTCCACCGCTGCCCCTTCGGCGAGGACGTGGCCGAAACCATGATCCGTTCGATCAAGGGCGCGCCGCTGCTGTTGGGCGCGCGGGGCCGGCCGGTCGCGGATATCCCGGCGCTGGCGCGCACGCTCTCGCGCCTGTCGGCCTTCGCCGTGGCCGCGGGGCCGCGCCTGCAATCGATCGACCTGAACCCGGTCTTCGCGATGCCGCAGGGCGAGGGCGCGTACGCCGCCGACGCGGTCGTTGAAATCAATACGGACGCGGCCTGATGCGTGGGGGAAGGGCCGCCCTGGCGGCCCTTCCCCGTTTTTTTCCAGAGGATCTTCAGACATGAACCTTCAGAACAAGATCGCTATCGTCACCGGTGCCGCTTCCGGCCTGGGATTCGCGACATGCGAGGCACTGGCCGCGGCCGGCGCCACGGTGGTGGGCTTCGACCGCGATGCCGCCCGGCTCGCCGAGGCAATGGGCCCGGCGATGACGGCCATCGCCGTGGATGTTTCCGACGAGGCCAGCGTCAAGGCCGGCGTGCAAGCCGCGCTGCAAGCGCACGGCGCAGTCCATGTCGCCGTCAACTGCGCGGGCGTGCTGGGCCCGAGCAAGACGCTGTCCAAAGGGCAGCTCTTTCCGATGGACCTGTGGAACCAGGTGCTCGGCGTCAACCTCACCGGCACGTTCAACGTGATTCGCCATGCGGCGCTGGCGATGAGTGCCAATACCCCGGATGAAGGCGGCGAGCGCGGCGTGATCGTCAATACCGCGTCGATGGCGGCCAGGATCGGCCAGATGGGACAGGCCGCATACAGCGCCAGCAAGGCGGGCGTGGTCGGCATGACGCTGCCGATCGCGCGCGACCTGGCCGAACACGGCATACGCGTGATGTCGATCGCGCCCGGGCTGTTCGAATCCGGCATGTCGGCCGCCATGCCGCAGAAGGTGGCCGACGGCTTGCTGGAGAAGATGCTGTTCCCGCGCCGCATGGGCAAGGCCGCCGAGTTCGCCGGACTGGTGCGGCACATCGTCGAGAACCGCTATCTCAACGCCAGCACCATCGAGATCGACTGCGGCTCGCGCTGATCCGGCGCCGCCGGTCCCTTGCCCTGGTCAGCCCGCCTGCCGGAGACGATCCCGATACCGGTTGGGCGTGACGCCCTTCCAGCGCCGGCAGGCGCGGATGAAATTCGAGACCTCGCCATAGCCGAGCGCTTCGGCCACCTGCTCCAGCGTCAGGCCGCTGGCGAGCAACTCCTCGGCCAGTGCTTCGCGCACTTCTTCCTGCAGCTGGCGGAAGCTGGTGCCCTCCTCCACCAGGCGGCGGCGCAATGTGCGGGAGGTCATATGCAGTTCTCCGGCTAGCGTCTCCATGTCCAGCCACTGGCCCGGCCGGGCCACCATGCGGTCGCGCAGCTTGCCCGCAAGGCCATCGCGCGCCTGCCGGCGGGCGAGCATCGCCTGGCATTGCGCTTCGCACTGGCTCGCCACCTCGGCGCTGGCGCCCGGCAGCGGATGGTCAAGATAGCCGGATGCGTCCTTGACGATGCGGTTCTCCGCAGCCGCGAAGCGCGGCATGATGCCGAACAGCGCCAGGTAGGGGCGAGCATCGGCAGGCTCCGGCATGCGCAGGCTGACGCTCTGCACGGGCAACGTGGTGTGGATCAGGTCGCGCATGATGCTCGTCATGCTCGCGCAGTCGCGCTCGACGATAAACGTGCGCACGTCTTCCGGCACCTTGCTGTCGTCGAGGGTGGAAACCAGCGTGTCCCCCACCACTTCGGTGTGGATATCGGGAAACGGATACGAGAGATCGAGATAGCGCACCGCCATGCCGATGGCATGGCGCAGCGTGGCGCAACTCAGCAGCGCAAACCCCCAGATGCCATAGGTCGCCAGCCGGTAGCGCAGGCCAGCATCGATGCCCAGGCCCGGGGCATGTCCCAGCGCATTCACAAGGTTGCGTATCAGCCGCAACTCCTGCTCCGCTTCCACCACGGCGCCCGGGTTGGCCAGTTGCTGCCAGTTCAGGCCGGTCCCTTGCAGGCAGCGATCCCCCGACAAGCCATGGTCGAGCCCGAACTGCAGCAGCAGCTGCACGCTCGGTCCATTGTGACGGGGAACATGCCTGACGGTACGCATCGGCGCGAAGGAATTGGGTTGTCCGGAAATGATAACTATCTGTCCGAATATGCCATAACACCGACGCGCGCGCCCACTTAGCATTACTACCCATCGAGTGGCGTATCAACGCCCGAAAGACAAGAACCAGGAGACAACCCCCGTCGTCGCGGCTACCGCAGCGACACCCACCGTCCGGCAGCGCCGGACCGGTTCACTGCGCCAGCACGCGGCGCGGCATTGGTGCTCATCCATCGCACCAGGCGCGCCAAATCCCACCTTTGACAGACAAGGACATATCGACCATGCGAATGCAGGACAAGATCGCACTCGTCACCGGCGGCGCCTCGGGCATGGGCCTCGCCTTCTCGCGACGACTGGCCCGGGAAGGCGCCCGGGTCTTCTTCACCGATATCAACGAGACCGGCGGCCGGCAGGCCGAAGCGGAACTGAGGCAGGCAGGACTGCAAGCTGCTTTCCTGCGGCACGATGTCGCGCAGGAAGCCGACTGGCTGCGCGTGCTGGACCATATCCGCGTGGCCGAAGGCCGGCTGGACGTGCTGGTGAACAATGCCGGCATTGCCATCTCCCAGACCATTGAAACCTGCACGCTCGAAGACTTCGACAAGATCCTCAACGTCAATCTCAAGAGCGTCTTCCTGGGCTGCAAGCATGGGCTCGCGCTGATGAAGGCAAAGGGCGGCTCGATCATCAACGTGTCGTCGATCACTGCGATCTGCGGCGAGCCGATGGCGCCCGCCTACAGTGCGTCCAAGGCAGGCGTTCGCTTTCTGTCGAAGTCCGTGGCGCTGCACTGCGCCGAAAAAGGCTATGCCATCCGCGTCAACAGCCTGCATCCCGGCTACATCGATACGCCGCTGCTCGCCAGCGGCAACACCGGCAGCCTGAGCGAAGCCGAGCTGATGGCCTCGCGCATGCGCATCGGCGGCGAGATCCCGCTCAAGCGCCGCGGCACGCCCGACGAAGTCGCGGGCGCCGTCCTGTACCTGGCCAGCGATGACTCCGCCTATGTCACCGGCACCGAACTGGTGGTCGACGGTGGCTATGCCTGCCATTGACTGCCATCGACCTTTGCTCTGCGCACCAATTTCTGATCCAGGAGACCCTGACCATGGCACTTCCCGAAACCATCACCCATCAGGACAAGCTCCTGTACGTCGACACCACCGCGCACCCCTTCCTGAAGGCCTTCGGCGGCCATGAAGGCATCGAGATCTTCCCGCTGTTCCTGGACCCTTGCAACGGCGTATGGATCATCCGCGCCCGCTTCGCGCCCGGGCTGACGCTGCCGCTGCACTTCCACACCGGCGTGGTTCACTTCTACACCATGAGCGGCAGCTGGTACTACACCGAGTACCCCGACCAGAAGCAAACCGCCGGCTGCTATCTGTATGAACCGGGTGGCTCGATCCACCAGTTCAACACGCCGGCCGACAACGACGGCCCGACCGACGTGATCTTCCAGGTCATTGGCGCAAACGTGAACTTCATGCCGGACGGCTCCTTCATCAGCCTGTCGGATGCCGGCCAGATCAAGGCCTGGGTGGACCAGGCCATCCGTGCGCAGGACAACGGCATGAAATACATCTCGGGCGGCCTGCCGGGCCTTTCCGCCTGACGAATCGCTTCGGAGAATGCACAGATGCTACGCACGATGGGCTTTCCCGGCCAGTACGTGCAGGGCCCCGGCGCCCTGCGGCAACTGGGCGCCCTGCGCGGCAGGATGGGCTGGAAGCGGCCGGTGGCATTGCGCCAAGCCTGACCCTCACCTTCACCGGGAAGAATCATGACCGAACGAATGAAACGCGCGCTGGCCGCGATCGCGACGGGACTGGCCGTTGCCGTTGCCAGCCCGTTTGCCGCCGCGGCCCAGGGCAGCAGGCCGAACATCCTCGTCATCTGGGGCGATGACATCGGCTGGCAGAACATCAGCGCTTATGGCATGGGCACCATGGGGTACACCACGCCGAACATCGACAGCATCGGCATGGCCGGCATCCGCTTTACCGACCACTATGCGCAGCCGTCCTGCACGGCGGGGCGCGCGGCGTTCATCACCGGGCAATACCCGATCCGCTCCGGCATGACCACGGTCGGCCAGCCGGGCGACAAGCTCGGCCTGAAAGCTGAATCGCCCAGCCTGGCCGAGGTGCTCAAGCGCCTTGGCTACCGTACCGGACACTTCGGCAAGAGCCATCTGGGCGACCACAACGAGAACCTGCCGACGGCGCATGGCTTCGATGAATTCTTCGGCAACCTGTATCACCTCAACGTCGAAGAACAGCCGGAGTACCACGACTACAAGCACTACGCGAGCGACTATCCGGGCGGGCCCAAGGCATTCGCGCAGAGGTTCGCGCCGCGCGGCGTGCTCCACGCCTTCGCCACGGACAGCGACGACGCCAGCACGGATCCGCGCTTCGGGCGCGTAGGCCGGCAGAAGATCGAGGACACCGGCCCGCTCACCATGAAGCGGATGGAGGACTTCGATGCGGAGGAAGTCATTCCAAAGGCCATCGACTTCATGCAGAAGTCAAAACAGGAAGACAAGCCGTTCTTCGTCTGGCTCAACACCAGCCGCATGCATCTGTACACCCACCTCAACGACAAGTGGCGTTACGCGGCAGCCAGGTACACGCATGAAGATGACCTGCACGGCGGCGGCATGCTCCAGCACGATCACGATATCAGCCTCGTACTGGACTATCTCAAGCGCAGCGGCCTGGACAACAACACCATCGTCTGGTACTCGACCGACAATGGCCCGGAGCACTCGTCGTGGCCGCATGGCGCGACTACGCCCTTCCGTGGCGAGAAGATGACGACCTACGAAGGCGGCGTCCGGGTGGTGTCCATGCTGCGCTGGCCGGGCGTCATCAAGCCGGGCCAGATCAAGAACGGCATCCAGGCGCATCAGGACATGTTCACCAGCTTCGCGGCCGTAGCCGGCGCTCCCGACGTGGCGGAGCAGATGCAGCGCGAGAAGAAGCAGTACATCGACGGGATCAACAACGTCGACTACTGGACCGGCAAGTCGCAGGAAAGCGCGCGGCGGGACTTTCTCTACTACTACGAGAGCAAGCTGGCGGCGGTGCGCATGGGCCCGTGGAAGTTCCACTTCTCGGTGAAGGAGGATTACTACAGCGACCTGCGTCCCCGCACCATCACCATGCTGTTCAACCTGCGCAGCGACCCGTTCGAAAGCTATGACAGCAAGGATTCCTACGGTCATCTGGTGCAGAAGGCAGCGTGGATGGCGGGCCCGCTGGGCGAATTGATCGGGAACCACCTGCAAACGCTGGGGGAATATCCGCCGGTGCAAGCGGCCAAGTCGTTTGACCGCTCGAACATGGTGCAGGACTTCCTGCAGCAGAAGCGGCAGCAGGCTGCCGGGCGGCAATAGGAGTCTCCGATGGAACGCAGCGGGCAGCTCGGGGCACGAGCGGTGAAGACATCGGGAGGCGGCCGGCTGGCCACGCGGCGCCACGGCCGCGCAATCATGCTGGCCTTCGTGGCATGCGTTGCCGCCGCCACCGGCGGCGGCCTTGCCTGGTGGCAGGCACGCACCCATGCACCGGGCGCCGTCGTCGCCAGGCCTGGAGATGGCGTTAGCGGGCCGCGGGGCATGGTCCACATCCCCGGCGGCGAATTCCTGATGGGCAGCGACAGCAAGATGGCCCAGGACAACGAGAAGCCCGCGCACAAGGTGCGCGTCCATGGCTTCTGGATGGACCAGCATCACGTCACCAATGCCGAGTTCCGCAAATTCGTCGCGGCCACCGGTTACGTCACCACTGCGGAAAAGACCCCTGAATGGGACACCCTGAAGGTCCAACTGCCGCCGGGCACGCCGCGCCCGCCCGCCAGCGCGATGGTGCCGGGCGGCATGGTGTTCGTGGGCACATCGCGGCCGGTGCCGCTGCAGGACTATTCACGCTGGTGGCGCTACGTTGCGGGCGCCGACTGGCGCCATCCGGGCGGGCCCGGCACGTCGATCGATGGCAAGGACGACCACCCGGTGGTGCAGGTCTCCTATGAAGACGCGCAGGCCTATGCCCGATGGGCCGGCAAGCGCCTGCCGACGGAAGCGGAGTGGGAGTTCGCGGCACGCGGCGGCCTGGCGCAGGCGACCTATGCGTGGGGCGAGAAGTTCGCCCCCGACGGCAAGCAGATGGCCAACGCCTGGCAGGGGCAGCAGGCGCAGCCCTTTCCCGTGGTGAGTCCCAAGGCGGGCGGCGCGCCGGGCACGAGCCCGGTCGGCACCTTCCCGGCCAACGGCTACGGCCTGCATGACATGACCGGCAATGCCTGGCAGTGGGTAACGGATTGGTACCGGCCCGACCAGTTTCAGCGCGAAGCCGCTCTCGGCCGGCTGATCGAGAATCCCGCGGGTCCCGTGGCCTCCTGGGATCCGGGCGAGCCCGGCGTTCCCGTCAACGCGCCGAAGCGCGTCACGCGCGGCGGCTCCTTCCTCTGCAACGAGGACTACTGCCTGAGCTATCGCCCCAGTGCCCGACGCGGCACCGACCCTGACAGCGGCATGTCTCACCTCGGTTTCCGGCTGGTCATGGACGACAGTCGCTGGGATGCGAAGCAGCGCGATCGCTAGCCTCAGCCTCCTGATCGGGACGCTCTCCACAACCGGCTCTTCGCCGCCCCGAAGCGGTCCCTGTACAAGCCAGGCACAACAACAGCGTAGACCAACGCCAATGCAACGCCCCTCTGGGAGGAGACACGATGACAGATGCCAAAAAGACCATTGACGTAAAGCAGTTCATCGACGGACAGCGGTTCTCGCCATATCAATGGCTGATCCTGGTCGTCTGCTTCCTGACCATTGCCATCGACACCTACGATGCCTTCGCCGTCGGCTTCGTTGTCCCGGTGCTGATGCAGGCATGGCACCTGGACAAGGCGGTCTTCGGGCCCGTCATGAGCGCATCGATCCTCGGCATGGCGATCGGCGCCCTGCTGGCCGGCCCTCTCTTCGACCGCACCACGCCGAAGACCGTGATGGTTGCCTCCATGATCCTGTTCGGCCTGTGCAGCTTCGGCAGCATGTTTGCCGAAACGCCGCTTTCGCTGGGTATCTGGCGATTTCTCACCGGCCTTGGCATCGGCGCGGCGGTGCCGGGAGCCACGACACTCGTCTACGAGTACGCACCGGCAAGGCGCAGCGCGCTACTCGTCAATACCATGGGCTGCGGAGGAATGATCGGCGCGGCGGCGTGCGGCATGACCGCCGGGCTGCTGATTCCGGCCTACGGCTGGAAGAGCCTGTTCGTGGTGGGTGCGTTCATGCCGATCGCCCTGGCGATTGTCGTGCATTTCACGGTGCCGGAGCCGCTGCGTTTCATGGTGCTGCGCCAGTGGCCGGCCGAACGGATTGCCGCCGTGCTTCGCCGCATCGCCCCGGCGCATGACTTCGAAGGCGCGCGCTTTGCCTTTTCCGAAGATCAGCCCAAGGGCCCCGGATCGGGGATGGCCGTCATGCTGTCGAAGCCGCTGCGCGCGGGAACGCTGGCGCTGTGGCTGACCTACTTCGCCGGCACGTTCGCCTACTACCTGCTGATGGGCTGGATGCCCACGCTGATCCAGGAGTCAGGCGCGACCTTGCGGCAGGCGACGATCGCGACCAGCCTGTTGGCCCTGGGCGGCATCATTGGCGCCTTCCTTGTCGGCTGGCTGATGGACCGCTTCGAGCGCAACAGCGTCGTGGCGCTGGCATTTGCCCTGGGCGGCGCCTCGGTCTGGCTGATCGGGCAACAGGCCGGCAGCCCGATCTGGCTCGCCGCCAGCATCCTGCTTGCCGGCGTGGGCCTGAATGGCGCGATATTCTCGATGGGCGGCCTCGCTGCAGCGTTCTACCCGACGCATGGCCGCTCGGCAGGCATCGCATGGATGTACGGCATCGGCCGCATTGGCGGCATCCTCGGGCCAATCACCGGCGCTGTCATGCTGCGCGCGGGGGGCGCCGACGTGTTCTTCACGATCGTGGCGGCCACCATCCTCTTCCCTGTGCTGGCGCTTTGGTTCAAGCGCAGGGCAACATCAGGCGCAGGCGAGATCGCAGCCTCTGTCCGTGACGGGGTCGGAAGCAGCCGCTTGCGCTGACAATTCGACCAACCCCTGCCCGCCATCGCTGCCGTTCGGACTTGCCAGGCCGAACGGCAGCATTGGGGCGCAACGCGCGCGGCTTCGGGTCCATCTTCCGTCCCGCGGTCAAAACCTGTGCCGGACAGCTACAGCCACGCCGTACCTGCCCTTCTGCCCTGCGCTCGGCAAGTAGCCGGCGGCAAAGCCGTTGGGCGAGGAATCGAAATTCAGCCCGGCGCTTCTTTTTCGATAGTCCCCGAAGAACCCGGTTTCACTCCCACTCGATCGTCGCAGGCGGCTTGCCCGACACGTCATACACCACCCGGTTCAGCCCCCGCACCTCGTTGATGATCCGGTTCGAGCAGCGGCCCAGCAGCGCGTACGGCAGGTGCGCCCAGTGCGCCGTCATGAAGTCGGTGGTCTGTACCGCGCGCAGCGCGACGACGTAGTCGTAGGTGCGGCCGTCGCCCATCACGCCGACGGACTTGACCGGCAGGAACACGGCGAAGGCCTGGCTGGTCAGGTCATACCAGCTCTTGCCCACTTGCGCGGGTTCGCACAGGCCGGCGGCGGCGTCCTTCTCGGTGGCCAGCGTGCCGCGCAGTTCTTCGATGAAGATGGCATCGGCGCGGCGCAGCAGTTCGGCGTAGTCGCGCTTGACCTCGCCCAGGATACGCACGCCCAGGCCCGGGCCCGGGAACGGGTGGCGGTAGACCATTTCGGGCGGCAGGCCGAGTTCCACGCCGAGTTCCCGCACTTCGTCCTTGAACAGGTCGCGCAGCGGTTCGAGCAGCTTGAGGCCCAGCGTTTCCGGCAGGCCGCCCACATTGTGGTGGCTCTTGATGGTGGTGGCTTTCTTGGTCTTGGTGCCGCCGGACTCGACCACGTCGGGGTAGATGGTGCCTTGCGCCAGCCACTTGGCCTTGCTTAGCTTCTTGGCTTCGGCCTGGAACACTTCGACGAACTCGCGGCCGATGATCTTGCGCTTGGCTTCCGGATCGGTCACGCCGGCGAGGTGGCCGAGGAACTGCTCGGCGGCGTCGATGTGCACGACCTTGGCATGCAAGCGGCCGGCGAACATTTCCATCACCATCTTGCCTTCGTTCAGGCGCAGCAGGCCGTGATCGACGAACACGCAGGTGAGCTGGTCGCCGATGGCGCGATGGATCAGCGCCGCGGCCACCGACGAATCGACGCCGCCGGACAGGCCGAGGATCACTTCTTCGTCGCCGACCTGCTCGCGGATCCGGTTGACGGCTTCAGCGATGTGGTCGCGCATGACCCAGTCGGGCCTGGCGGCGGCGATCTTCTGCACGAAGCGGTCGAGGATGTCGCGGCCCTTGGCGGTATGCGTGACTTCCGGGTGGAACTGCACGGCGTAGTAGCCGCGCGCCTCGTCGGCCATGCCGGCGATCGGGCAGCTCGGCGTGGATGCCATCAGCTTGAAGCCCGGCGGCAGCTCGGCGACCTTGTCGCCATGGCTCATCCAGACCTTGAGCATGCCGTGGCCTTCGGGCGTGGAGAAATCCTCCAGGTCCTTGAGCAGCGCGGTGTGGCCATGCGCACGCACTTCGGCGTAGCCGAATTCGCGGTGATCGCTCCACTCCACCTTGCCGCCGAGCTGCACGGCCATGGTCTGCATGCCGTAGCAGATGCCCAGCACCGGCACGCCGAGGTCCCACACGGCCTGCGGCGCGCGCAGCTGATGGTCTTCGTAGGTGCTGGCGTGGCTGCCGGACAGGATGATGGCCTTGGGCGCGAACTCGCGCACGAATTCTTCCGACACGTCGTTCGGGTGGATCTCGCAGTAGACGTGCGCTTCGCGCACGCGGCGGGCGATCAGCTGCGTTACCTGCGAGCCGAAATCAAGGATGAGGATTTTGTCGTGCATGATGGGCGGATGACGTGTCGTCCGGCGCGGGGTCGGGCATCACTTCCGTGCCCGGGCCATAGCCGGGCGGTGGCGTGAAACCAGGCTCGCGCCGGTATTCGGGTGATTGCGGCCGGCCTGCCACGGGGGGCGCGCCGGCATCCTTGTCTTGCGAATCTTTCTGCAGTTCGCGCTGCGCGCGCAGTTCACGCTCGCGCACGCGCACGCGCTTGGCCGCCGGCAACTGCACGGCCGCGAAAAATGCCAGCACCGCGGCCAGCACCGGCAGCCAGATCTTGCCCGCGCCCTGCACCGGCAGGTCGAGCATGAGCATCCAGGCCACGATCAGCACCGCGCTGACCAGGTTGACCTGGCCCACCGTGCGTGCCACCGCCACCGTGAGCTGCCCGTTGATGGTGGCCTGCCACAGCAGCAAGGCCAGGCCGATCAGCGCCACGCCGAGCAACTGCCCGTAGAGGGGGGGCTGGGGCTGCGGCAACTGCAGCGCGCTGTAGAGCGTCGTGAAAGGCGAAAGCAGCAGGACGATGCCGAGCAGCAGATCCAGCAAGGCATCGAGAAACAGCACAGCTCGCAGCAGAACTTTCATGAAATCTCCTCCGGTCAGGCGTAAGGCCCGGCCTGGGGGCGCGGCCGGCTCGGCCCGGCAGAAAGCTGTACCGGGCCGTGTGACTGGCGGGGCATCGCGCCCCGCGCAGCCACTGGGTCAAAGCGACTTAGTCGATGTAGTAGTTCGGCGCTTCCTTGGTGATCTGCACATCGTGCACATGCGACTCGCGCATGCCCGCGGCCGTGATCTGCACGAACTCCGAGGTCTCGTGCCAGCTGGCGATGGAGCTGCTGCCGCAATAACCCATGGAAGCACGCACGCCACCGCACAGCTGGTGGATGATCGCCGTGACCGCACCCTTGTAGGGCACGCGGCCTTCGATCCCTTCGGGGACCAGCTTGTCGACGTTGGCGGTATTGTCTTCCTGGAAGTAGCGATCGGCCGCGCCGTCCTTCATCGCGCCCACCGAGCCCATGCCGCGGTAGCTCTTGAACGAGCGGCCCTGGTACAGGAACACTTCGCCCGGCGCTTCTTCGGTGCCGGAGAACATGCCGCCCATCATGACCACGTGCGCGCCGGCTGCCAGCGCCTTGGCGACGTCGCCCGAGTAGCGGATGCCGCCATCGGCCACCAGCGGCACGCCGGTGCCCTTGAGGGCTTCGGCCACGTTGGACACCGCGGTGATCTGCGGCACGCCTACGCCCGCCACGATGCGGGTGGTGCAGATCGAGCCCGGGCCGATGCCGACCTTGACGCCGTCGGCGCCATGATCGACCAGCGCGCGCGCGGCGGCGCCGGTGGCGATATTGCCGCCGATCACCTGCACCTGCGGATAGTTCTGCTTGACCCAGCGCACGCGGTCCAGCACGCCCTGGCTGTGGCCATGCGCGGTGTCGACCACGATCACGTCCACGCCGGCCTTGACCAGCAGGTCCACGCGCTCGTCATTGTCCGGGCCCACGCCGACCGCCGCGCCAACGCGCAGCTGGCCGCGGTCGTCCTTGCTGGCCAGCGGGTGCTCCACGGCCTTCTGGATGTCCTTCACGGTGATCAGGCCGCGCAGCTCGAAAGCCTGGTTGACCACCAGCACGCGCTCGAGGCGGTGGCGGTTCATCAGGCGCTTGGCGTCCTCCAGCGAGGCGTCCTCGCCCACCGTCACCAGCTTTTCGCGCGGCGTCATCTTGGCGCGCGCGGGGGCTTCCAGGTCTTCCTCGAAGCGCAGGTCGCGGTTGGTGATGATGCCGACCACGGTCTTGCCTTCCAGCACGGGGAAACCGGAAATACCGTGTTGATGTGACAGCGCAATCACATCCCGGATCTTCATGTCCGGAGGGATGGTGATCGGATCACGCAGCACGCCGGATTCGTAGCGCTTCACGCGCGCGATTTCGCGAGCCTGGTCGGCCGGCTTCAGGTTCTTGTGGACGATGCCAATACCACCGGCCTGCGCCATGGCGATCGCCAGGCGGGCTTCCGTGACGGTATCCATGGCGGCGGATACCAGCGGAATGTTCAGCTCGATCGAACGGGTCAGGCGGGTACGGAGGGAAACATCACGGGGCAGTACCGACGAATAGGCCGGCACAAGCAGCACGTCATCGAATGTGAGTGCTTTCTGGACAAGACGCATAGCAATTCCTCTAGGCGCAAAACCGAATTATACAGGAATGGCACGTTTCTTGACGCGCCTGCGAGTGCCCTTGTGCGAGTCTGCTATGCTCTTTGTCCTTTTTCCGGCATAGGTCTGACCAAGATGGGTATCGGCGTACTGTGCGGCCTGCTGGCCGGCGCGTTCTGGGGCATGGTGTTTATCGCCCCCAAGCTGCTGCCCGTGTTCTCGCCGTGGGAACTCGCGATCGGCCGCTACCTGGCCTATGGGCTGGTCGCGTTCATTGCCGCGCTGCCGCTGATGAAGCGCATCGCCCGCAAGCTGACCCGCGCCGATTGCGTGGCCCTGCTGCGCCAGGCCTTCACCGGCAACCTGCTCTACTACGTGCTGCTGGCCTTCGGCGTGCAGCTGGCCGGCGTCGGCCCGACGTCGCTGATCATCGGCATCCTGCCCATCTCGGTCACCATCATGGGCAGGCGCGACCACGGCGCGGTGCCGCTGTCCCGGCTGATCTGGCCCTTGCTGGTGGTGGCCGCGGGCATCGCCTGCATCAACATCGACCTGTTCGGCGGCGGTGGCGGCGCCCACGGGCAGGCCGGCGCGGCGGCGCTGCGCCCGGCATGGGAGCGCCTGGCGGGCGTCATGTGCGCGGCAGGCGCGCTGGTATGCTGGACGCTCTATGCCGTCGACAACGCGCGCTACCTGCAGCGCAACCCCCAGTACAGCGGCAACGAATGGTCGGCCTTGTACGGCATCTCCACCGGCGTGGTCTCGGTGGTGCTGGCGATCGCTGGCTGGCTGCTGGCCGGCGACAGCCTGGCCGCCGCCGGCAGCGGCCGCGACTGGCACTGGTTCTGGACGGTCAACGCGGCGGTGGCACTGGGCGCGTCGCTGATCGGCAACAACTTGTGGAATATCTCGAGCCGCCGACTGCCGCTCACGCTGTCTGGCCAGATGATCGTGTTCGAGACGCTGTTCGCGCTGGCATATGGCTTTGTGTTCGACCATCGCCTGCCGCGCCCGCTGGAGATTGCCGCCATTGTGTTGTTGATGGTCGGCGTGGCCTGGTCGGTGCGCTTGCACGCCACCGGCAAGTCTGCCTAAACTAGCGGCCAATCCCGGCGGTCAGGGGCGCGCGAGTCACTCGTGGGGCGGGGATCTCCTGCCTGCCTGGGACGACTGCGAATCGTTGCGGATGGCAGTTGCGGCCTGCCGCAGCGCGCGCCCTTCGCAGCCATTGTTCCCCGCAGGCCGTCACCCCGACCCAAGCCAATGAAACCAATGACTGCGCGCAAGACCGCCCGCCCGCTCGCGCTCCTCACGCTCGCCGCCCTGGCCTGCCTTTGCCAGTCCGGCATCGCCCAGGCGCAATGGCAATGGCGCGACGCCAGCGGCCGTACCGTGTTCAGCGATGTCCCGCCGCCGCCCTCGGTGCCGCCCGCCAGCGTGGTCAAGGCCCCCGGGCGCTTTGCCGGCGCCTTGCGGCCCGCCGAGCCGGCGCCGGCCGTGGCGGCCGTGGCGGCCATGTCGGTGAATGCCAGGACGGAGCTGAAAGGCGAGGCGAAAGCAGAGGCCAGGCCGGCCGCGAGCGCGGAAGACGCCTTCCAGAAACGCCGCGCGGACGCGCTCAAGGCCGATGCCGAGCAAGCCACCAGGGACAAGCTCGCCCAGGAACGCCAGGTGCGCTGCACCGAGATGCGCAACTTCGCCACGGCATTGCAGCAAAACCGCCGCATTGCCCTGCCGGCCGCGGATGGCTCGGCGCAGCACCTGAACGACGACCAGCGCCAGGCCGAAATGCAGCGCGCGAACGCGAGCATCGCGGAAAACTGCGCCTAGGCGAGGAAACGGAGCGCCTTGCGCGTCAGCCGCCGCGCAGCCATTTCTGGCCTTCCCTGGTGCCGCCGCGACGGGTTTTCAGCACGCGCTTGCGGCGCGCCGACTTCGGATCCGCCACCAGCGGGCGATAGACTTCGATACGGTCGCCGTCGCGCACGACGGTGTCGGGGGTCTTGAGCTTGCTGAAGATGCCCACGCGCAGGGTGGCGGGATCCACCTCCGGGCAGGCCTGCAGCAACCCGGACGCGCCGATCGCGCCGATGACGCTGGTGCCGGGCGCCACCTCGATTTCCCTCAGGAAGGCGCCTTCAGGGCGGGCGTAGCACACCGATACGCGCACCGTGCCGGCCGCCGCGTCAGCCATTGCCATACACCACCTCGGCCCGCTTGACGAAGGCGTCGACGAAGGTATTGGCGATCATGCTGAACACCGGTCCGATGATCTTCTCCAGCAGGAAGCTGGAGAACTCGTAGTGCAGGTGGAACTCGATCTTGCAGGCGTCCTCGCGCAGCGGCGTGAAGCGCCAGGATCCGCTGAAGACCTTGAAGGGGCCGTCCTCGAACACCATATCGATGCGGGTGGGCCGCTCCTGGGTGTTGCGGGTATGGAAGTACTGCTTGATGCCGTTGAAGTGGATGTGGATCTTGGCGTCGAGCATGGTCTCGGTCTGCTCGAACACCTCCACGCCACCGCACCAGGGGAGGAACTTGGGATAGTCCTCGACTTGCGTGACCAGGTTGTACATCTGCTCGGCGGAGTGGCCGAGCAGCACGGATTTATGGACGTCTGCCATGTATCGGGAAATCGGGTGTATCGGGAAAGCAAGCACGGCCCGAACGAATCCCGGGCGCGGCATGACGCACTGCGGGATCCACCGGGGCGGGCCGGTTTGCTAGAATCGCAATTTTAGCCCACGCACGGCACATCGGCATCCCGRCCGCGTCCTGGCCACAATGCAAGGGCGCCTGGCGGCCTCCCGGCGGCGCGGCCCACCCGCCCGGCTTCCCCATCTGATTTCTGGTTTTTCGTTTTTTTGTTTTTTGTTTTTTGTTTTTTCTTACCTTCATCTCCTCTACCCGGATCGCATGACCATCGCAGACAACAAGAAGGCCTTTTTCGACTACTTCATCGAAGAGCGATACGAGGCGGGGATCGTGCTCGAGGGCTGGGAAGTCAAGGCGATCCGCGCGGGTCGCGTGCAGATCAAGGAGGGTTACGTGGTCGTGCGCGATGCCGAGCTGTTCCTGATCGGCGCCCACATCAGCCCGCTGCAGAGCGCTTCGACCCACATCAACCCCGATGCGGTGCGTACCCGCAAGCTGCTGCTCAAGGCCGAGGAAATCAAGCGGCTGATCGGCAAGGTGGAGCAGCGCGGCTTCACGATCGTGCCACTTAACCTGCATTACACGCGCGGCCGCGTCAAATGCGAGATCGGCCTGGCCAAGGGCAAGAAGCAGTTCGACAAGCGCGAAACCGAGAAGAACCGCGACTGGCAGCGCGAAAAGGCGCGCATCATGAAGGGCGCGACGAAGGAATAAGGCGCGGGGAGCAACGCTCCCGCCTGGCGCCAGCCGCGTGCGTCGCGCGCGCCCTTGCCTGCCCTCCTTGCCTTCCCTGTATCCGCTAGGCCTTCTGCGCTTTCACGATCTGCAGCGCGGCCGCCACCATGCTGCTCATCTCCCCGAGGTTGCCCGGCACGATCAGGGTGTTGCCCTGCTTGGCCAGGTTGCCGAAGGCGCCCACGTATTCCTCCGCTACCTTCAGGTTGACCGCCTCCATGCCGCCATCGGTGCGGATGGCGCGCCCGATCTTCTCGATCGCCTGCGCATTGGCTTCGGCCACGGCCAGGATCGCCGAGGCCTCGCCCTGCGCCCGGTTGATGGCGGCCTGGCGGTCGCCTTCCGATTTCTGGATGGCCGCCTCGCGCGCGCCCGTGGCCAGGTTGATCTGCTCCTGGCGCTTGCCTTCCGACGCCGCGATCAGCGCGCGCTTTTCGCGCTCGGCGGTGATCTGGGCCTGCATGGCATGCAGGATCTCCTTGGGCGGCGTGAGGTCCTTGATCTCGTAGCGCAGCACCTTCACGCCCCAGCTGGCGGCGGCTTCATCGAGCGCGTTGACCACGCTGTGATTGATGTAGTCGCGCTCTTCAAAGGTCTTGTCCAGCTCCAGCTTGCCGATCACCGAGCGCAACGTGGTCTGCGACAACTGGGTGATGGCAACCACGAAATTGCTCGAGCCGTAGGACGCCTTCATCGGATCGGTGACCTGGAAATACAGCACGCCGTCCACCTGCAACTGCGTGTTGTCGCGCGTGATGCAGACCTGGCTGGGCACGTCGAGCGGGATTTCCTTCAGCACGTGCTTGTAGGCCACCCGGTCGATGAAAGGCAGCACCACGGTCAGGCCCGGCGTCAGCGTCGCGCGGTACTTGCCGAGGCGCTCCAGCACCCAGGCATGCTGCTGCGGCACGATCTTGAAGCTCTGCGCCACCAGCACGATCACAGCGACCAGGACCAGCAGGGGCAGCAGGCTGCCGAAGAACTCGAACATGTGACCTCCGTGAGGGGGTTGAAGAAAGACAGAACGGAATAAAAACCGCGGGAAACAGGCCCGCGCCAGGACCAAACGCCTAGCGCGGGCTGACGAACAGGGTGTTGCCGTGCACCTCGACGATGCGGAAGCGCCCGGGCGCCGCGGCGGCGCCGGGCTGTAGCTCGACATCCCATTCGGTGCCGCGGTAGCGCACCCGCGCACGGCCGCCCGAGCCCCACGCCGGCACTTCCAGCTCCTGGCCGATGTCCAGGTTGACGTTGGGATCGCACTCGGCAGCATCGCGCCGCGTGCGGCCGTAGCGGGAGCGCCGCAGCACCACGAAGCCGGCCAGGGCCACCAGCGCGGCCAGCACGGTCTGGCTGGCCGCGGCAAGCCCCCCCAGCGCGGCAAGGCCGCCGGCGGCGGCCCCAAGTGCCACCATCAGCAGGTACAAGGTGCCGAGCGCCAGTTCCGCGATCACCAGCACCGCGGCCAGTGCAAACCAGATGTAGTACGGCGCCATCTCCCCCCCTACCGATCAGCAGTCCCAATTGAAAAACCCCCGCAGCGCCAGGGCGCCTGCGGGGGTTCGGAACACCTGGCGCAGGGCCGGTGTACCGCTATTGTGACTTCAAATGCCTCAGGAAGCCAGTTGCTTCCAGGTATCGATGACCGAGTCCGGGTTCAGCGAGATCGACTTGATGCCTTCCTTGGCCAGCCACTCGGCAAAGTCCGGGTGATCCGAAGGACCCTGGCCGCAGATGCCGACGTACTTGTCCAGGCGCAGCGCGGTGGAGATCGCGCGCGACAGCATGAACTTGACCGCCGGGTCGCGTTCGTCGAAGTCCTTGGCCAGCAGTTCCATGCCGGAGTCGCGGTCCAGGCCCAGCGTGAGCTGGGTCAGGTCGTTCGAGCCGATCGAGAAACCGTCGAAGAACTGCAGGAATTCCTCGGCCAGGATGGCGTTGGACGGCACTTCGCACATCATGATGATACGCAGGCCGTTCTCGCCGCGCTTCAGGCCGTGCTTGGCCAGCAGCTCGATCACCTTCTCGGCCTGGCCGAGCGTGCGCACGAACGGCACCATGATCTCGACATTGGTCAGGCCCATGTCGTCGCGCACGCGCTTCATGGCCTTGCATTCCATCTCGAAGGCTTCGGCGAAGTCTTCGGAGATGTAGCGCGAGGCGCCGCGGAAGCCCAGCATCGGGTTTTCCTCGTCCGGCTCGTAGCGCGAACCGCCGATCAGCTTCTTGTACTCGTTGGACTTGAAGTCCGACAGGCGCACGATGACGGGCTTCGGGTAGAACGCCGCGCCGATGGTGGCGATGCCTTCGGCCAGCTTGTCGACGTAGAACGCGCGCGGGCTGGCGTGGCCGCGGGCCACGCTTTCCACGGCCTTCTTCAGGTCAGCGTCGACCTGCGGGTAGTCGAGGATGGCCTTCGGGTGGACGCCGATATTGTTGTTGATGATGAACTCGAGGCGGGCCAGGCCCACGCCCTGGTTCGGGATCTGGCAGAAGTCGAAGGCCAGTTGCGGGTTGCCGACGTTCATCATGATCTTGACGTCGATTTCCGGCATTTCGCCGCGCTGCACTTCCGTGACCTCGGTCTCGAGCAGGCCGTCGTAGATACGGCCTTCATCGCCCTCGGCGCACGACACCGTCACCAGCGTGCCGTCCTTGAGCACGTCGGTGGCATCGGCGCAGCCGACCACGGCCGGCACGCCCAGTTCGCGCGCGATGATGGCAGCGTGGCAGGTACGGCCACCGCGGTTGGTGACGATGGCAGCCGCGCGCTTCATCACCGGCTCCCAGTTGGGGTCGGTCATGTCGGCGACCAGCACGTCGCCGGGCTGCACGCGTTCCATTTCCGCCGGGTCGTTGATCACGCGCACGCGGCCGGTGCCGATCTTCTGGCCGATCGCGCGGCCGCTGGTCAGCACGGGTGCCGTGCCCTTGAGCTTGAAGCGCTGCTCGGCCTTGCCGGCGGACTGGCTCTTCACGGTCTCCGGGCGCGCCTGCAGGATGTAGATCTTGCCGTCGCGGCCGTCGCGGCCCCATTCGATGTCCATCGGGCGGCCGTAGTGCTTCTCGATGATGACGGCGTACTTGGCCAGCTCGGCCACGTCCGCGTCGGTGATCGAGTAGCGGTTGCGCAGTTCGATGGGCACGTCCACGGTCTTCACGCGGCCGGCTTCGCCCGGCGCGGTGAATTCCATCTTGATCAGCTTGGAGCCGATCGAGCGGCGGATGATCGGGTACTTGCCGGCTTCCAGCGTGGGCTTGAAGACGTAGAACTCGTCGGGGTTGACCGCGCCCTGCACCACGGTTTCGCCCAGGCCGTAGCTGGAAGTGATGAAGACCACTTCCTGGAAGCCCGACTCGGTGTCGATGGTGAACATGACGCCGGAAGCGCCCACGTCCGAGCGCACCATGCGCTGCACGCCGGCCGACAGCGCCACCACGTCATGGGCAAAGCCCTTGTGCACGCGGTAGGAAATGGCGCGGTCGTTGTACAGCGAAGCGAACACGTGGCGGATCTTGTCCAGCACGTCGTCGATGCCGCTGACGTTCAGGTAGGACTCCTGCTGGCCGGCGAACGAGGCGTCGGGCAGGTCTTCGGCGGTGGCCGACGAGCGCACCGCGAACGAGGCTTCGGCGCCTTCGCGCTCTTCGGCACGGGCGTAGAACTCGCGGACTTCCTGCTCGAGACGGGGCTGGAACGGGGCCTTGACGACCCAGTCGCGGATCTCGGCGCCGGCCTCGGCCAGTGCCTTGACGTCGTCGACGTCGAGGGCCTTGAGGCGATCGGAAATGCGCTGGGTGAGGTTGTTGTGGGTGAGGAAGTCACGGAACGCGAGCGAGGTGGTGGCAAAGCCGCCGGGAACGCGCACGCCGGCCTCGGCCAGCTGGGAGATCATCTCGCCCAGCGACGAGTTCTTGCCCCCCACGGTTTCCACATCTTCCTTGCGCAACTGCTCGAACGGCAGCACATAGGCGCCGTCAATTGCCGGGTTGTTCATAAAAGCCTCAAAAACAAAGTAAGAAACCTGTTGCTGACGCCCGGAATCTTGTTGGAGTTCTGCTACCGGACGGATCGCTTGGCTAAACAGTCCCGCGCATTCCCACCCTCGGTGGGGACCGGAGTTCGACCGTGATTGCTGCAGCGCACATTGTCGACAATCCGTGGCCGGATCGTTGCCCCGACAGCGCTGGCGGAATTGCTTAGCGAAAAGATCGCCGCTATTCTACCGTGCCGCTCCGCACTTTCGCGGAGCACGGTTTCAAAAAATAATTGTACAGACATGTCCCAGCCCGCCGCTCCCGCCGCGCCCCTTGAGCCGCAGCAATCCCAGGAACCGCGCAAAGAGGAGCGCCCTGCCATCCGTACGGTTTTTATCGTCTCCGATGGCACCGGCATCACCGCGGAAACCTTCAGCCACTCCATCCTGGCCCAGTTCGAGATGCGCTTTCGCAAGGTGCGCATGCCGTTCGTGGACACCCCGGAGAAGGCACATATCGCGGTAGGCAAGATCAACGAGGCCTTCTACGCCGAAGGCGCGCCGCCCATCGTCTTCACCACCCTGGTCAACCAGGAGTCGAACAAGGCGATCCGCCGCGCCAAGGCCATGATCCTGGACATGTTCCAGACCTTCATCGAGCCGCTGGAAAAAGAACTGGGGCTCAAGTCCACGCACGCGATCGGCCGCTTCCACCAGAACGCGGACACCGAGGCCTACCAGAACCGCATCGAGGCGATCAATTTCTCGCTCGCGCACGATGATGGCCAGTCGCACAAGAACCTGGCCGAGGCCGATGTGATCCTGGTGGGCGTGTCGCGCAGCGGCAAGACCCCGACCAGCCTCTACCTGGCGATGCAGTACGGCCTGAAGGCCGCCAACTACCCGCTGATCCCCGACGATTTCGAGCGCGGCAAGCTGCCGACGGCGCTGTACGCGTTCAAGCCGAAGATCTTCGGGCTGTCGATCAACCCGCAGCGGCTGGCCGAGATCCGCAACGAGCGGCGCCCGGGCAGCAAGTACGCCGCGCTGGAAAACTGCCGCTACGAGGTCAACGAGGCCGAGGCGATGATGCGCCGCGAAGGCATCAAGTGGCTGTCGTCCACCCACAAGTCGATCGAAGAGATCGCCACCACGATCCTGCAGGAGATCAAGGTGGAGCGCGACAGCAACTACTGATCGGGAGCGCCGGCGGCGGGGCCGGCGGCAGGAACAGGCTCAGCCGCCCGGCCGCCGCTGGCGCACGGCCTCGAACAGGCAGATCGCCGTGGCTGCCGCCACGTTGAGCGACTCCAGCCCGCCCGGCTGCGGGATGCCCACGGTACGGTCGACCCTGGCCATCCATTCCCGGCTCACGCCGCTGCCCTCGTTGCCCACCACCCAGCCGACCGGCGCACGCAGGTCGGTGTCGTACACCGCGGCCTGAGCGTGCGACGAGGTGGCCAGCAGCGGCACGGCCAGGCGCGGCGCCAGCATCTCGAGCGTGCAATGCTCGACGATATTCAGGTGAAAATTCGCGCCCATGGCCGCACGCAGGGTCTTGGCTGACCAGGCGAAGGCGCTGCCGGTCACCAGGAAGGCATGGCCGATGCCGGCCGCGGCCGCGCTGCGCAGGATGGAGCCGACATTGCCGGCGTCCTGCACACCGTCGAGGATGACGCAGTCGGTGTCGATGCGCGACGGCAGGTGGCCGGACGGCGTATCGATCACCAGCATCAGGTCGATACCGTTGACCACGCCGGCAATCTGCTCGAACAACGCATCGGCCAGCAGCACCACGCGCTCGGGCGCGACCTGCGCCAGCAGCGGTGCGACCTCCGCATGGTCGTAGTGCCGCTCCGACACCACGCACTGCACCGGCTGGCCCAGCGCGGCCAGGTAGGCCTGCGCCAGGTGCACGCCATCCAGCACCGACTGCCCCGCCTTGCGGCGCGCATGCGTCGAGGTGGTCAGCGCCTTGAGATGCTTGAACAGCGCGTTCTCGCGCGAAGTGACGTGTTTCACGATGCCTGCTCCGCCGATGCGTCCCACGCCGACGCGGGTGCCGGCGCGATGGGTCCCCGCGCGATTGCCTCGCGCACGGGCGCGAATGAGCGCCGGTGGTGCGGCGTGGCGCCGAACTCCGCCAGCGCGGCCAGGTGCTGCGGCGTGCCGTAGCCCGCATGGGCATCGAAGCCGTACTGCGGATACGACGCATGCAGCGTGAGCAGCTCGCGGTCGCGCGCGACCTTGGCGAGGATCGACGCCGCCGAGATCGCCTGCACCTTGGCATCGCCCTTGACGATGGCCTCCACCGCGAAGCGCACCTGCGGGCAGCGGTTGCCGTCCACCTGCACCAGGTCCGGCTCGAGGCCGCCGTCGGCCAGGCCATGCACCGCGCGCTGCATGGCCAGCATGGTGGCGTGCAGGATGTTGATGGTGTCGATTTCCTCCACCGACGCAAAGGCGATATGCCAGCCCAGCGCGCGTTCGCGGATCTGCTCGAACAGTTCCTCGCGGCGGCGCGCCGTCAGCACCTTGGAGTCGGCCAGGCCGTCGATGGGCCGGGCGGGATCGAGGATGACCGCGGCGGCATAGACCGGCCCGGCCAGCGGCCCCCTGCCCGCCTCGTCGACGCCGCACAGGCGGCGGGCCTGCGCGGCGGCCGGGGTCAGGTCGAAACCAAGCTGGGCGGCATCGGCCTGCATGGCCCGGGCGGACTGTCGGCGCGCCATTACACGCCCCTCCGTTGGCGGATCAGGTCCGCCACCACGGCCGAGGCGATCTCGGCGGTATTGCGCTTGAGGGTCTGGTGCATCTGGGTGAAATGTTCGCGCAGGAACGCGGTATTGCCTTCGTCGTTGAGCTGCAGCAGGGTCTCGCGCGCCAGCGCCTCGGGCGTGGCGTCGTCCTGCAGCAGCTCGGGCACGACAAAACGGCCCGACAGGATATTGGGCAGCCCCACGTACGGCAGGTAGCCCTGGCGCTTCATGATCTGCGCTGTCAGCCAGGGCACCTTGTACGAGATCACCATCGGCTTCTTGTACAGCGCCGCTTCCAGCGTGGCGGTGCCGCTCGCCAGCAGGATCACGTCGGCGGCTTCCATGGCGAGATGCGACTGGCCATCGACGATGGTGAGCGGGATCTGCGGGAATTGCCGGTGCAGCTCTTCGACGATCTCGCGCAGCGACGCGCTGGCGGCCGGCAGCACGAAGGCCAGGTTGCCGTCCATGTCGTGCATGCGCGCCATGGCGCCGAAGAACGTCGGCCCGAGGTTGCGCACCTCGGACTGCCGGCTGCCCGGCAGCACCGCCACCACGCGGCTTGCGGCGGGCAGGCCCAGCCGCGCGCGCGCGCCTTCGGTATCGGGCACCATCGGGATCACGTCGGCCAGCGGATGTCCCACGTAGGTGGCGGGAATGCCGGCCCTGGCATAGATCTCAGGCTCGAACGGGAACAGGCACAGGATATGGTCCACGGCGCGCGCGATGGTGCGGATGCGCCCGCCGCGCCAGGCCCAGATCGACGGGCTGACAAAGTGCACCACCGGGATGCCGGCACGGCGCAGCGGCACTTCCAGCCCGAAATTGAAATCCGGCGCATCCACGCCGATAAAGCACAGCGGCGGCCGCGCCAGCAGCGAGTCGCGGATCGCGCGGCGCGTGGCCAGGATCTCGCGCAGCGAGCCCAGCACCTCCACATAGCCATTGACCGACAGCGTTTCCATCGGCCATTGCGATTCGAACCCCTGGGCCATCATGCGCGAGCCGCCGATGCCGGCGTAGCGCACGGTCTCGCCGAGGCGCGCCTTGAGCCCGCCCATCAGCAGCGAGGCAAGCAGGTCACCGGAATTCTCGCCGGCGACCATGGCAACCGTGCCGCGCTTGTTCTCGTGCGCCGTGCCCGCTACGTCCGGGGCAGCATCCGTGGCCGGTAGGACACCGTCGACCATGGCGTTGACCGGGTTCAGCGCACAATGCCGCGCTGAGTGGCGGCAATGAAGTCCAGGAAGCCCTGCAACGGCACGCTCGCGCTGCCGTCGGCCTGGGCGATCAGTTGCGCGATCTCGATGCGCGCGGCCTCGAAGCTCAGGTCGGACTTGTAGAGCACCTTGTAGGCCTGGCGCAGCGCCGCGATCTGCGCGGCATCGAAGCCACGACGGCGCATGCCTTCGACGTTGATGCCGTGGGGCGTGGCCTTGTTGCCGCCCTTGTCGCCGGCGGCGATCACGAACGGCGGCAGGTCCTGCACCAGCGCCGAGGCGCCGCCCAGCATGGCATGGGCACCGATGCGCACGAACTGGTGCACCCCGCTCATGCCGCCGAGGATGGCCCAGTCGCCCACCTGCACGTGGCCGGCGATCTGCGCGTTGCTGGAGAACACCGTATGGTTGCCCACCTGGCAGTCATGCGCGATATGCACATAGGCCATGATCCAGTTGTCGTCGCCGATGCTGGTCACGCCCTGGTCCTGCACCGTGCCGGTATGGATGGTGGTGAATTCGCGGATGGTGTTGCGGTCGCCAATCACCAGGCGCGTCGGCTCGTTGCGGTACTTCATGTCCTGCGGCATGCCGCCGACCGAAGCGTAGGGCCCGATGCGGTTGTCCGCGCCCACGGTGGTATGGCCTTCGACGGTGGTATGCGCGCCCACCTGGGTGCCGCTGCCGAGACGCACGTCGGGACCAATGATCGAGAACGGCCCGACGGTCACGTCGGCGGCGAGTTCGGCCTTGGGGTCGACCAGTGCGCTGGGATGGATTTGCGTCATGCGTCCTGTCCTATGGTCTGAGGAGAAGAGAAGGTACGGTCAATACAAAGTGCCGATGCTGCGATGCCCCGGCCGCGAGCGGTGCGCACGTCCGCCGGGCAATGCCGGCGCGAGCGTGGCGCAGGCCGCTTCAGCGGCCCGGCGTCATTCGGCCTGCTTGACGGTACACATCAGCTCAGCTTCGCAAGCCACCTTGTCGTCCACCGTGGCGAACGCCTTGAACTTCCAGATGCCGCGGATATAGCGCTCGACCGAAACGGTCATGTGCAGCTGGTCGCCCGGCGTGACCACCTGCTTGAAGCGCGCGCCGTCGATGCCGACGAAGTAGTACAGCGAGCCTTCCTTGCGCTCCATCTCGGCGCCGAAGGTCAGCAGGCCGGCCGACTGCGCCAGCGCTTCCAGGATCATCACGCCCGGCATCACGGGATGGCCGGGAAAATGGCCCTGGAAGTAGGGTTCGTTGATCGAGACGTTCTTCAGCGTCTTGATGCGCTTCTGCGGCTCGAGCTCGAGCACGCGGTCCACCAGCAGGATCGGGTAGCGGTGCGGCAGCAGCTTGAGGATCTTCTGGATATCAATATCGGCTGCGGTCATGATGATTTCTCTTCGTTTTGCTGTGTAGGATTGCCGGCCTGGCCACGCAGGCGTTTCTCGAGCTGCACCACGCGCTCGCGCAGCTTGGTGAGCCCCCGCACGATGGCTGCGTTGCGCTCCCAGTCGCCGTGCGGCAGGAAAGGAAACACGCTGGTGAAATGGCCGCCTGGCTTGGTTATGGATTTGGTGATCGAAGTGCCGCCCGATACCGTGGTGCGATCGGCAATGTTCAGGTGGCCGGCAAAATTGGCCGACCCGCCGATCACGCAGAAACGGCCCACCTTGGTGCTGCCGGCGATGGCCGCGCAGCCCGCGATCACAGTATGCGCGCCCACCCTTACGTTATGGGCGATCTGCACCTGGTTGTCGAGCTTGCAGCCGTCCTCGATGACGGTGTCGGCCATGGCGCCGCGGTCGATCGCGGTATTGGCGCCGACCTCTACGTCGTTGCCCAGCACGGCACGGCCGGTCTGGGGAATCTTGACGTACTCCACCCCCGCCGGCCCGATATCGGGCGCGAAGCCAAAGCCGTCGGCGCCCAGCACCACGCCGCTGTGCAGTATGCATCTCATTCCGACCACGCAATGGTGATAGACCGAGACATTGGCATAGATCAGCGTGTCGTCGCCAATCTCCGCGCCCGAGCCGACAAAACCGTTGGCAAGGATGCGCACCCGCTCGCCCAGGCGCGCGCCGCTCTCGATCACCACATTGGGACCGATGAAGCACGACGGCGGCACCACGGCGTCGGGCGCCACGCTGGCGCGCGGATCGATGCCGGTGCGGTGGTCCGTGTTGGCGCGGCGCTCGAAGCCCTGCGCGATGCGGGCAAAGCACACGTAGGGATTGCGCGCCACCAGCCAGTTGCGGCCGTCGGCCTGCCCTTCGGCGCGGATGCGCTCGAGATCGGCTGCCGAGACGATCACGGCGCCGGCGTGCGACGCCAGCGCCTGCGGCAGATACAGGGGATTGGAGAGAAACGAGAGCTGGTCGGGACCGGCCTGGTCGAGCGGCGCGAGGCCGCGCACGGCGAGGTCGGGATCACCCACAACCTGCGCGCCGGTCTCGGTGGCGAGCTGACCCAGTGTGGGTGTTTGCATGGCAGTACTTCCTTGAACGACGGGAGCGACTTGGATGACGAAGCGGTCAGCCGGCTTACTTGCTGCCGGCGTTCAGCGCCTTCATCACATCGTCGGTAATGTCGATGCGCGGATTGACGTACACGGCTTCCTGCACGATCAGGTCGTACTTGCGCTGCTCGGCGAGCTGGCGGATCACGCGGTTGGCGCGCTCGAGCACCTGCGCCAGTTCTTCATTGCGGCGCTGGTTCAGGTCCTCGCGGAACTCGCGCTGCTTGCGCTGGAACTCGCGGTCGAGGTCGGCCACTTCGCGCTGGCGGCGCTGGCGGTCGGCGTCGGCCAGCACGGCGGTGTCCTTGTCGAGCTTGTCCGCGATGCCCTTGATCTTCTGGGCCATGTCCTGCAGTTCGCGGTCGCGCTTGGAGAATTCCTGCTCCAGCTTGACCTGGGCCTGCTTGGGGGGCACCGAGTCGCGCAGGATGCGTTCGGAATTGACGGCCGCGATGCGGGCTTCCTGCGCCATGGCCGGAACGGCGGCCAGCAGCGCGCCGGCCGTCAGCGCCACGGCGGCCAGGCTCTTGATCAGTGGGAACGTTGTTTTCATGAATCGGATCCTCAATCCTCTTTCCTGTCTCTTTCCTGTCTTTCCGCTATCAGAACGCAGTACCGATCTGGAACTGGAAGCGCTGGACCTTGTCGTCCTCGGCCTTCTTCAGCGGGAAGCCCACGCTGACCTTGAGCGGACCGATCGGCGACAGCCAGGACATGCCCACGCCAGTCGAATACTTCAGCTGGCTGAACAGCAGCGGCGCGCCTTCCTCGTACACGTTACCGAAGTCGAAGAAGGTAAACAGGCGCAGCGTGCGGTCCACGCCCGAGCCCGGCAGCGGGAAGATGAATTCCACGTTGCCGATCATCTTGGACGCGCCGCCCACCGGGTTGCCGTTCTGGTCCTTCTTGCCCAGCGTGCTGGTCTGGTAGCCGCGCACCGAGCCGATACCACCGGCGTAGAAGTTCTTGAACACCGGGAACGGCGTGTTGCCGTAGCCGTGGCCATAGGCCACTTCGCCGTTGAAGGCCAGCGTGAAGGCCTTGGACAGCGGGTAGAAGTACTGCTGCTGGACGCTGGCGCGATAGTACTGCGTATCGCCGCCGGGCACGCCGATTTCGACGTTGGCCTGGGTGTAGGGGCCCTTGGTCGGCACCAGCGCGCTGTCGCGGCGGTCGCGCGCCCAGCCGATCGTGAACGGGAAGTTGTTGATCGGGTCGCCGCTGCTCTTGCCCACCTTCTGTAGCCATGCCGTGTACTGGCTCGGCGTATTGACCGAGGTGTACACCTGCGAGCGCTCGTAGCCGATGCCGAAGAACACGGTGTCGGTTTCCGAGAACGGCACGCCGAACTTGAAGCCACCGCCCATCGACACGATCTTGTAGTCCTGGTCGCCGGTGTAGTACAGCGGGCGGGACGTACGGTAGAACACGTCGGTCGAGCGGCTGATGCCGTCCACCGTGAAGTACGGGTCGTACTGCGTCAGCGAGATCGTGCGGAAGGACTTGGCGGTGTTCACGTCCAGGCCCAGGCTGGTACCGGAGCCGAACACGTTGTCCTGGCGCAGGCCGGCCTGCAGCACCAGCTTGTCCGTGGAGGAGAAGCCCAGGCCCAGGCTGATCTGGCCGGTCGGCTTCTCGGTCACGTTGACGTTCACATCGACCTGGTCGGGCGCGCCGGCCACGTCCTCGGTGGTGATGTTGGTGTCGGTGAAATAGCCGGTGCGGTTGATACGGGCCTGCGATTGCGTCAGCTTCTCGCTGTCGAACCACGAGCTTTCCATCTGGCGCATCTCGCGGCGCACCACTTCGTCGCGGGTCTTGCTGTTGCCCACCACGTTGACGCGGCGCACGTATACGCGGCGGCCCGGATCGACCATCAGCGTCAGCGCGACTTCGCGCTTTTCCTTGTCGATCTGCGGTTGCGGGTTGATGGTGGTGAAGGCGTAGCCGTAGGTGCCCAGCAGGTCGGTGATGGCCTTGGTGCTCTGGGTCAGCTTCTCGGACGAGAAGATCTCGCCCTTCTGCAGCTTGAGCAGCTTTTCCATCTCGGCCTGCTTGCCGAGCAGCTCGCCCGCCAGGCGCACGTCGGACACCTTGTACTGGTCGCCTTCCTTGATGTTCAGCGTCAGGAAGATGTCCTTCTTGTCCGGCGTGATCGAGACCTGGGTGGACTCGATGGCGAACTCGAGGTAGCCGCGGTTCAGGTAGTACGAACGCAGCGCTTCCAGGTCGGCGGTGAGCTTCTGCTTGGAATAGAGGTCGTTCTTGGTGTACCAGGACAGCCAGTTCGGGGTCGACAGCTGCATTTCATCGCGCAGCGTGCTTTCCTTGAATGCCTTGTTGCCGACGATATTGATCTGGCGGATCTTGGCCACCGGGCCTTCGTCCACATTGAACACCACCGACACGCGATTGCGGTCAACCGGGGTGATCGTGGTCTGGACGTCGGCCGCGTAGTAGCCGCGCGCCACGTACTGGCGCTTGAGCTCCTGCTCTGCCTTGTCGATCAGCGCCTTGTCGTAATAGCGGGCTTCGGCCACGCCGACCGCGCGCAGGGAGCGGCGCAGGGTGTCCTTGTCGAATTCCTTGATGCCGACGAACTCGAGCTGGGAGATGGCCGGTCGCTCTTCGACCTGGACCACCAGCACGCCGTCCTCGGAACGGATCTGGACATCCTTGAAGAAGCCGGTATTGTAGAGCGCGCGAATCGCTTCCGCGCCCTTGTCGTCGCTGAAGGTCTCGCCGACCTTGACCGGCAGGTAGCCGAATACTGTGCCGGGCTCCACGCGCTGCAGGCCTTCGACACGGATATCCTTGACTACGAATGGCTCCGCGGCCCAACTGACTGGGGTCCAGGCCGCGATGATGGCACTCGCCAGCAAGCCCAGCGAGATGCGCTTATGTCTGATCAATCTTGATCCCCTCTTTGATTCCATGCAGGATTGCGCTCCGATGCTTCACGGGGCTGCGCCTTGTCGGCGTGCGGCGCGAGGTGTCGGTGACACCCGCATGCCGCTGCCGGCAACCTACGTCTAGCCGCGCGCAAGAAACAGCCGGCTGACGTCGTTGAACAAGGCGAGCGAAGTCAGGAGCAAGACGCAGGCGATGCCGACCTTCTGCAGCACAGCCTGCCAGTGGTCTGGTACGGGCCTGCCAGTCAAAAATTCAACGCAATAATACAGCAAATGCCCCCCATCCAATACCGGAATAGGTAACAAATTCAACACACCGAGGCTGACGCTGACCAGCGCCAGGAAGCCCACAAAGGGCTGCCAGCCGAGGTTGGCGGCACGCCCGGCGTAGTCCGCCACGGTCAGCGGCCCGCTCAGGTTCTGCAGCGACGCCTGCCCCACCAGCATCTTGCCGAGCAGCTTGAGCGACAGCGCGCTGGTGGTCCAGACCTGCCCGATCGAACGGGTCATTGCCTCGGCCGGCTGGTAGCGCACGGTCTCCATTTCCACCGCCTGGCTCAGCGCCGCGCCGAGCTTGCCGGTGGCCGCGGCGCCGGCGCTGGCGCCGTCCGGGGCCGGCACGGCATCGAGCTTGACCGGCACGTCGATGCGCTGGCCGCCCCGCTCGATACCCAGCGTGACCTCGGCCCCGGGTCGCGCCCGCACCCCGCGGATCAGCTCGCCCGCCTGGGTCAGCGGCTTGCCTTGCCATGCCACCACGCGGTCGTCCTTGCGCAAGCCGGCGCGCTGCGCGGCGGAATCCGGCAGGACTTCGGTGATCGTGACCGGGCCGCCCTTGAGCGCCAGGCCCAGGATGGCGAGCGGGTCTTCCTCGGGATTGCCGCCGGTATTGGGCAGGCGCGCCAGCCGGACGTCGCGCTCGGCGCCGTCCGGCGCGCGCACGCGCAGCACCGCGCTGGCATCGCCAAAACCCTGGGCGAACACCGCCATGCGCAGGTCGTTCCAGGAGCGCACGCGCTCGGTCTCGCCATTGGCCTGCAGCGACAGGATGCGGTCGCCCTCGCGCAGGCCTGCCTGGGCCGCCGCCGTGCCGGCCGGCGGCGCGGCCACGACGGGCGCGGCCTCGCGCATGCCACCCGCGAACAGCACGAAATACAGCACCACCGCCAGCGCGAAGTTGGCCAGCGGCCCGGCCGCCACGATGGCAAAGCGCTTGCCTACCGGCTGCCGGTTGAAGGCGCGCGGCAAGTCGGCGGGATCGATGGCGGGGTCTCGCTCGGGATCGCGCTCGCGCTCGTCGAGCATCTTGACGTAGCCGCCGAGCGGAATTGCGGCGATGGTCCACTCGGTACGGTCGCGGCCCCTGGATACCCAGCGCAGCAGCGGCCGGCCGAAGCCGATCGAGAAACGCAGCACCTTGACGCCGCACAGGCGCGCGGCAAGGTAGTGACCCATTTCATGGAAATAGATCAAGATGCACAGGGCAACGACAAAGGCGATTACGGTTTGCATGGCAGGCAGCTTGTCGTCAGGGGCTGGCCGCCCCGATGGCATAAAGGATACGCCGGGCCCGTGGCCCCGCATCCCGCTGTCCGGTGGCGGCCGGCAGCGGCCGGCAACAGCCGGCTCGCCGCTATTGTCGCCGATCCCGGCAACAGCCCCGCCAAACTCAGGATGCGCCCCGGTTTTCCAGCAGCTCGGCCGCGCGGCGGCGTGCCTCCTGGTCCGCGCCCAGCACGGCTTCCAGCGCGTCGGCGCTGCCGCCCGCGGTCCGTTCGAGCACGCCGGCCACGATGCGCGCGATGTCCGTAAAGCGGACCTTGCCCTGCAGGAATGCCTCGACCGCGACTTCGTTCGCGGCATTCAGGGTCGCCGGCGCCAGCCCGCCCGCGCGCAGCGCGTCGAACGCCAGGCCCAGGCACGGGAAACGCGTGAGATCCGGGGTTTCGAAGGTAAGCGCGCCGGCAGTGGCCAGGTTCAGCGGCGAAACGCCGGCATCAATGCGCTCGGGATACGCCATGCCGTACGCGATCGGCGTGCGCATGTCGGGGTTGCCAAGCTGGGCCAGCACCGAGCCGTCGGCGTACGACACCATCGAATGCACGATGCTCTGCGGGTGGATCAGCACCTCGATGCGGTCGGCCGGCGCGGCGAACAGCCAGTGCGCCTCGATGACCTCGAGCCCCTTGTTCATCATGGTGGCGGAGTCGACCGAGATCTTGCGCCCCATCACCCAGTTCGGGTGGGCGCAGGCCTCGTCGGGCGAGATGTCGTGCAGCGTGGCCGGGTCGCGCGTGCGGAACGGGCCGCCCGAAGCCGTCAGCACCACCTTGGCCACGCCCGCGCGGTAGCGCGGGTCATCGGCCGGAAGGCACTGGAAGATGGCGTTGTGCTCGCTGTCGATGGGCAGCAGCGTGGCGCCATTTTCGCGCACGGCATCCATGAAGATGCGCCCGGACATGACCAGCGCTTCCTTGTTGGCCAGCAGCACGCGCTTGCCGGCGCGCGCCGCGGCCAGCGAGGGACGCAGGCCTGCCGCGCCGACAATGGCGGCCATTACCGCGTCCACGGCCGCATCGGTGGCAACCGCTTCCAGCGCGGCCTCGCCGTAGCCGACCTCGGTCTTGACGCCATCGGCGCGCAGCAGTGCCTGCAGTCCGGCGGCGGCCTCGGCGGAGCCCATCACGGCATGCGCCGGGCGGAACTCGCGGCACAGGGCTGCCATCTTGTCCACTTGCCGATGCGCCGTCAGCGCGTGCACGACGTAGCGCTCGGGGTGGCGCTTGATCACATCAAGCGTGCTGTCCCCGATCGAGCCGGTGGCACCCAGGACGGTAATACGACGCATATCAGATCAACTCAAAGATAGGTGGCCAGCAAAGCGGCCAACGGGAAAACGGGCAGCAGCGCGTCGATGCGATCGAGCACGCCGCCATGGCCAGGCAGCAGCCGGCTGCTGTCCTTCATGCCGACCTGGCGCTTGAGCAGCGACTCGAACAGGTCGCCCACCACGCTGGCGATCACCAGCAGCGTGGCCAGCAGCGCCACGATCACCACGCCGCCGTGGTCGGCCAGGCGCGAGTACCAGGTCGGCGAAAATGCGTGTGTGGCGGCCAGCGCGAGCGAAATCGCCAGCGCCAGCACCCAGCCGCCGAGCGCACCCTCCCAGGACTTGCCCGGGCTGATGGCGGGCGCAAGCTTGCGCCGCCCGATGGCCTTGCCGACGAAATAGGCGCCGATATCGGCCGCCCAGACCAGCACCGCCACCGACAACAGCACGCCGATGCCCAGCTCGCGCAGGACCAGGGTGGCCTGGCCGAAGGCTGGCAGCATGAACAGTCCGAGCACGACGCCCAGCGCCGTGAAGCCCGGGGTGGCGCGGCGCACGCCGCGCGCCAGCAGCACCAGCGCCACGCCCCAGCAGGCCACGCCGATCTGCAGCAACAGGGTCAGCGCATCGCGCCCGGGCGCCTCATGCCAGGCAATCAGCGCCAGCAGGCAGGCCACGGCATAGGCGTAAGGCCAGAATCCGCGCAGCCCGACCAGGCGCCCGAACTCCCAGCCCGCCAGCAGCACGATCACCGCCACCAGGCCGGCCAGCGCCGACGGCGGCGCCAGGAACAGGATCGGCAGGATCAGCAGCAACAGGCATACGGCGGTGATGACACGGGTAAGGAGCATGCGCTGGGAGGATCCCGGAGTAATGGAAAACAGCTGGAAACAGCTTCAGGCGGTGCCCGAAAGCCCGGACGGCGCCACTACCTGCGCGCTGGTGCGGCCGAAGCGGCGTTCGCGCTGCCGGTACGAGGCAAAGGCCTTGTCCAGTTCCGCGGAGTCGAAATCCGGCCAGAAAACGTCGGTGAAATAGAGCTCCGAGTACGCCAGCTGCCACAGCAGGAAATTGCTGATGCGCTGCTCGCCGCCAGTGCGGATGAACAGGTCCGGCTCCGGCGCGTACGACATGGCCAGGTGCGGCGCCAGCACGGATTCGTCGACCGAATCCGGATCGAGCATCGGAGAGCGTTGCAGCATCTTGCGCATGGCCTGCAGCAGGTCCCAGCGCCCGCCATAGTTGGCGGCGATGGTCACGGTCAGGCCGGAGTTGCCGGCGGTGCGCGCCTCGGCATCGGTGATCAGTTGCTGGATGCGCGGGCTGAAGCGGGCCAGGTCGCCAACCACGCGCACGCGGATATTGTTGGCGTGCATCTTGATCACCTCGCGGCGCAGGGCGGTCATGAACAGCCGCATCAGGAACGAGACCTCGTCGGCCGGACGGCGCCAGTTCTCCGAACTGAAGGCGAACAGGGTCAGGTACTGCACGCCCCGCGCCGCGCACGCCTCGACCACCGCCCGGACTGCATCCAGGCCACGGCTGTGGCCGGCAACGCGCGGCAGGTGCCGCTGGGTCGCCCAGCGGCCGTTGCCATCCATGATGATGGCAACGTGGCGGGGCACATAGGTGGAATCGGGGACGCCGAGCGTGGAACTGATGTGATGCATGATGAGAAACGGTACCGGACAGGGCGACAGCTGGCAAGCCGCCACCCCGTGCCTCACACCGTCATGATCTCCTTGTCCTTCTCGGCGACCATCCGTTCGATCTCGGCGACGAACTTGTCGGTCAGCTTCTGGACTTCGTCCTGCCCGCGGCGCTCGTCGTCCTCGGAGATGGCCTTGTCCTTGACCAGCTTCTTGAACTGCTCGTTGGCATCGCGACGCAGATTGCGCACGGCGACCTTGGCGCCTTCGGCCTCGCCCTTGACGACCTTGGTCAGCTCCTTGCGGCGCTCTTCGGTCAGCATGGGCATCGGCACGCGGATGGTCTCGCCCATGGTGGACGGATTCAGGCCGAGGTCGGCATCGCGGATCGCTTTCTCGATCGCGCCTACCATCTTCTTTTCCCACGGCTGCACGCTGATGGTGCGGGAATCTGCCAGGCCGACGTTGGCCACCTGGCTGATCGGCACCGGCGAGCCGTAGTAATCGACCTGTACGTGATCGAGCAGACCAGTATGGGCGCGACCAGTGCGAATCTTGGCCAGATCGGCCTTGAACGCATCAATGGTCTTCTGCATCTTCTGCTCGACGCTCTTCTTGGTGTCGGCGACGCTCATTTTTACCTCCGGGAGAAACGGGTAACCATGACCCCGGATACCGGGGTCGAAAATGAATCATTCTACTCTTTGCCGCGACCCGCGCCACCCTGCCGGGTGGCGTCCGGCCCACGGCGCCGGGCGATGCGCTTATACGTGCACCAGCGTGCCTTCGTCCTCGCCCATGATGACGTGCCTGAGCGCGCCCGGCTTGACGATCGAGAAAACCTTGATCGGCAGCTTCTGGTCGCGGCACAGGGCGAACGCGGTGGCGTCCATCACCTGCAGGTTGCGCGAGATGGCCTCGTCGAACGAAATCGTGGTGTAGCGCGTGGCGCTCGGGTCCTTCTTGGGGTCGGCGGTATAGACACCGTCCACCTTGGTCGCCTTGAGCACGATCTCGGCACCGATTTCCGCGCCGCGCAGGGCCGCGGCGGTGTCCGTGGTAAAGAACGGGTTGCCGGTGCCGGCGGCGAAGATCACCACCTTGCCCTCTTCGAGCTGGCGGATGGCGCGCGGGCGGATATAGGGCTCGACCACCTGGTCCATGCGCAGCGCGGACTGCACGCGGCCTTCGATATTGGCATGGCGCATGGCGTCCTGCAGGGCCAGCGCGTTCATCATCGTGGCCAGCATGCCCATGTAGTCGGCCGTGGCGCGGTCCATGCCCGCGGCACCGCCGGCCACGCCGCGGAAGATGTTGCCGCCGCCGATCACCACCGCGACCTGTACGCCGAGCTTCACGATCTCGGCAATGTCGTTGACCATGCCCTCGATGGTGGAACGGTTGATGCCGAAGGCATCGTCGCCCATCAGGGCTTCGCCGGACAATTTCAGTAGGACGCGCTTATAGGCAGGCATATTGATTCCCGGAGATGGAGCGGCTCGTTCTTTTGAGCCGCGTATTTGATTGCGAGCTTGAAAGCAGCGGCACGAAACGGCGCCGCCGCCAGGAAAGCCGGTTTTCGGGGTGGCCTGGCTGGCGCGGCGGGCGCGCAGGCAGACGACTGCGGAAACGGGCTATGACGGCCGCGCGGCGCGGCAAAGCGCGGCACGGACACCATTTGTGCCGAGGGGCACCTCGCGGTGCCCCTCGGCATTATACGGCGGCCTGTTTGCGCCCTACCGGGCGCGGGACTGGCCGCCAGGACTTCAGGCCTTCTGGGCGGCTGCCACCTGGGCGGCCACTTCGGCGGCGAAATCGTCCTGCTTCTTCTCGATGCCTTCGCCGACCACGTACAGGGTGAAACCCTTGACCGCGGTGTTGGCAGCCTTGAGCATCTGCTCGACGGTCTGCTTGTCGTTCTTCACGAAGGTCTGGTTCAGCAGCGACACTTCCTTCAGGTACTTCTGCACCGAACCGTCCACCATCTTGGCGACGATCTCGGCCGGCTTGCCCGATTCGGCAGCCTTCTGCTCGGCGATGCTGCGCTCCTTGGCGATCAGCTCCGCCGGCACGTCGGCCGACGACAGCGACACCGGCTTCATCGCGGCCACGTGCATGGCCACGTCCTTGGCGGCCACTTCGTCGCCGTCGAACTCGACCATCACGCCGATGCGGGTGCCGTGCAGGTAGGCTGCCAGCTTGCCGCCGTCGGCGTAGCGCTTGAAGCGGCGGATCGCCAGGTTCTCGCCGATCTTGCCGATCAGCGCGGTACGGGTGGCTTCCACGGTCACGCCGTCGATTTCCAGCGCCGACAGGGCGGCCACGTCGGCCGGGTTCTGCTTGGCGACCAGCTCGGCGACCTTGGCCGAGAAGGCGAGGAAGTCATCGTTCTTCGACACGAAGTCGGTTTCGCAGTTCAGTTCGACCAGTGCGCCGGTGGTGCCGTCGATGAAGGACACGACCACGCCTTCGGCGGTCACGCGCGAAGCGGCCTTGCTGGCCTTGTTGCCGAGCTTGACGCGCAGCAGCTCTTCAGCCTTTTCCAGGTCGCCGTCGGCCTCGGTCAGGGCCTTCTTGCATTCCATCATCGGCGCGTCGGTCTTCGCGCGCAGCTCTGCCACCATGCTTGCGGTAATTGCCGCCATTTGTCACTCCTTGGTTGGTTCGCACCGGCCTGCCCCGCGTGGGTCTGGCGGGCCCGGGCCGGAGGTATGCTCAACTTCACCCGCGACAGATCATGCCCGTGGCGGATGACAACAATTCAAAAAAAGGGGGCGTAACATCCGCCCCCTTGTCTGCCGGAAAGCCCCGGCTGCGCGCAACACCGGCTCCGGGCCGGTCGGCTAGCGTCGATGGTCAGCTGCTTGGGTGCGCGTGCGGGGATCCTTTCGGCAACAAGCCTCAGGCTTCTTCGACTTCGACGAAATCGTCGCCGCCGCGAGCGGCTTCCACCACGTCCTGCACCGCGTTGGCGCGGCCTTCCAGGATCGCGTCAGCCACGCCGCGCACGTACAGGGCCACGGCCTTGCTCGAGTCGTCGTTGCCGGGGATCACGTAGTCGATGCCTTCGGGCGAGTGGTTGGTATCGACCACGCCGATCACGGGCACGCCCAGCTTGTTGGCTTCGGTCACGGCGATCTTGTGGTAGCCGACGTCCACCACGAAGATCGCGTCAGGCACGCCGCCCATGTCCTTGATGCCGCCGATGGACTTCTGCAGCTTGTCCATTTCGCGCTCGAACATCAGCGCTTCCTTCTTGCTCATGGTTTCCAGCGCGCCGGCTTCCTTGGCGGCTTCCATGTCCTTGAGGCGCTTGATCGAGATCTTGACGGTCTTGAAGTTGGTCAGCATGCCGCCGAGCCAGCGGGCGTCGACGTAGGGCATGCCGGCACGGCCTGCTTCTTCAGCCAGGATTTCGCGCGATTGGCGCTTGGTGCCCACGAACAGCACGGTGCCGCGGTTTGCTGCCAGCTGACGCACGTACTTCAGCGCGTCCTGGAACATCGGCAACGTCTTTTCGAGGTTGATGATGTGAATCTTGTTGCGATGACCGAAGATGAACGGAGCCATCTTGGGGTTCCAGAAGCGGGTCTGGTGGCCAAAGTGGCAACCGGCTTCCAGCATTTCGCGCATGGTAACGGACATGTAATTCTCCAAAAGGGTTAGGTCTGAAATCCGCCCCGACATTCCTCAAAAGGAACACCCCGGATGGACGGACTCGCGATTTCAAATTTCTGGCTACTTCTAGCTACTTCAGGCTTTACGAAGCGGCGCCGAGGACACAGGTCGCAGAAAGCGCCGTGCCAGGGACATTCGAAAGAAAGCCAGCCCAAGATTGTAGCAACAAAAACCCACTTCGCTCAAGGGGCCCGGCATTGCGATGACAGGAAGGCGCGCCGCCGGGCCCGGCAAGCGATGCTCGCCGCACCCTGCTGCCGGCGCGGGCGGACAATCGCCGCCAGGGGCCCGCGCAGCCCATTTTGGCTGCGGTGGGGGCGCGATGGTGCGATAATCTCACCTTTCAGACCCGAATTGAGGCGCAGCCAGTGGCTTCGCCGCCACATTTGCGAGCAGCATGAGCATCCATATCAAGAACGCCGACGATATCGCCCAGATGCGGGTAGCGTGCCGGCTGGCCTCCGAAGTCCTCGATTACATCACGCCCTTCGTCAAGCCCGGCGTGACCACCGGCGAACTCGACCGGCTGTGCCATGCCTACATGCGCGACGTCCAGGGCACGGTGCCCGCGCCGCTGAACTACGCGCCGCCCGGCTATCCGCCCTTCCCCGGCGCCATCTGCACCTCGGTCAACGACGTGATCTGCCACGGCATCCCGGGCGATCGCGTGCTCAAGTCCGGCGACGCGGTCAACCTGGACATCACCGTCATCACCAAGGAAGGCTACTACGGCGACACCAGCCGCATGTTCATCGCCGGCGAGGGCTCGATCCTGGCCAAGCGCCTGGCCCAGGTCACCTTCGAATGCATGTGGAAGGGCATCATGCAGGTGCGCCCGGGTGCCCGCCTCGGCGACATCGGCCATGTGATCCAGGTCCACGCGGAAGGCGCCGGCTACACCGTGGTGCGCGAATACTGCGGCCACGGCATCGGCAAGAATTTCCACGAAGACCCGCAGATCCTGCACTACGGCCGCCCCGGCACCGGCATGGAAATCCAGGCCGGCATGATCTTCACCATCGAGCCGATGGTCAACGCCGGCAAGCGCGACATCCGCACCATGCCCGACCACTGGACCGTCAAGACGCGCGACCGCAGCCTGTCGGCCCAGTGGGAGCACACCATCCTGGTGACCGAGACCGGCTACGACGTGCTCACCGTCTCGGCGGGCACGCCGGCGCCGCCCGCCTTCGTCACCGATTCTGTCGCAGCCTGACGCTAACTGGGCGCCAAAGTTGGCGCCCTTCTTTTTTCAGCCGTCCCTTCGATGTCCCAAGCCCAACCCATGGACGCCACGCCGGAACTCATCCTCGCCACCCGTGTTCGCGATCAGTTGAAGGCCGACAAGCAGGCCGTGTTCGACGAATTCAACACGCACGGCCACGTCGGCCACCTGCTCACGCGCCTGCGGCGCGCGGTGGACACCGCGCTGGTCGAGGCATGGCGCGGCCTGGGCCTGCCGGCGCAGTGCGCGCTGGTGGCGGTGGGCGGCTACGGGCGCGGCGAACTGTTCCCGCACTCGGATGTGGACGTGCTGCTGTTGCTGCCGTCCGAGCCGGACGCGGACACCACCTGCCGCCTGGAAAAGTTCATCGGGCTGTGCTGGGACCTGGGCCTGGAGATCGGCTCTGCCGTGCGCACGGCGGATGACTGCATCCGCGAGTCGCGCCAGGACGTCACCATCCAGACCTCCCTGCTCGAAGCGCGCCTGCTGACCGGCAGCCGCAAGCTGTTCACCGAGTTGCAGACGCGCTACCAGGCCGACCTGGACCCGCGCGCCTTCTTCCAGGCCAAGCTGCTGGAAATACGCCAGCGGCACGCCAAGTACCAGGACACCCCCTACGCGCTCGAACCCAACAGCAAGGAGAGCCCCGGCGGCCTGCGCGACCTGCAGGTGATCCTGTGGATGACCAAGGCCGCGGGCCTGGGCGACAGCTGGAAGGAACTGTTCGAGCGCGGCCTGCTGAGCGAGCGCGAAGCGCAGGAGCTGCAGCGCAACGAGCGCCTGCTCAAGACCATCCGGGCGCGCCTGCACCTGGTGGCCGGACGCCGCCAGGACGTGCTGGTGTTCGACCTGCAGACCGCGCTGGCCGAAGCGTTCGGCTACCGCCAGAACAACAACAAGCGCGCCAGCGAGCAGCTGATGCGGCGGTACTACTGGGCGGCCAAGGCCGTCACCCAGCTCAATATCGTGCTGCTGCTCAATATCGAGGCCATGCTGTTCCCCAGCGAATCCAAGGTGACGCGCGTCATCAACGAGCGCTTCGTCGAACGCCAGGGCATGCTGGAAATCACCAGCGACGATCTCTACGAGCGCGAGCCGCACGCCATCCTGGAAACCTTCCTGGTGTACGAGCGCACGCCAGGGGTCAAGGGCCTGTCGCCGCGCACCCTGCGCGGCCTGTACAACGCGCGCACGGTGATGGATGCGCGCTGGCGCAACGACCCCGAGAACCGCCGCCTGTTCCTGGCCATCGTGCAGGAGCCGCAAGGCATCACCCACGCGCTGCGCCTGATGAACCAGACCAGCGTGCTGGGTCGCTACCTGATCAATTTCCGCCGCATCGTCGGCCAGATGCAGCACGACCTGTTCCACGTCTACACCGTGGACCAGCACATCCTGATGGTGGTGCGCAATATGCGCCGCTTCGCCATCGTCGAGCACACGCACGAATTCCCGTTCTGCAGCCAGCTTATCGCCACCTTCGACCGCCCCTGGGTGCTGTGGGTGGCGGCGCTGTTCCACGACATCGCCAAGGGCCGCGGCGGCGACCACTCCAAGCTCGGCACCAGCGATGCGCGCCGCTTCTGCAAGCAGCACGGCATCGGCCGCGAGGACACCGACCTGATCGCCTGGCTGGTCGAGCACCACCTGACCATGAGCCATGTGGCGCAGAAGCAGGACCTGACCGATGCCGACGTGATCCATGCCTTCGCCCGCGTGGTCGGCAACGAACGCTACCTGACCGCGCTGTACCTGCTGACGGTGGCCGACATCCGCGGCACCAGCCCCAAGGTATGGAATGCGTGGAAGGGCAAGCTGCTCGAAGACCTCTACCGCATCACGCTGCGCGTGCTCGGCGGCGCCCGCGTCGACCCGCACTCGCTGTGGTCGCAGCGCAAGGAAGACACCATCGCGCAGTTGCGCCTGAAGGCCTTCGACCCCGAACTCGGCAAGCCGCTGTGGGCCCAGCTCGACGTGGCCTTCTTCCTGCGCCACGACGCACGCGACATCGCCTGGCTCACGCGCCACCTCTACAACAAGGTCAGCAGCGACGGCCCGGTGGTCAAGGCGCGCGTATCGCCCGCCGGCGAAGGCATGCAGGTGGCGGTCTACGTCAAGGACCAGCCGGACGTGTTCACGCGCATCTGCGGCTACTTCGAACGCAAGAGCTTCTCCATCCAGGAAGCCAAGATCCACACCACCCGGCACGGCTACGCGCTCGACACCTTCCAGGTCACCGATCCCGGCATCGGCGGCGCGGCCAGCGGCAACTACCGCGACATCATCGCGCTGGTCGAGCACGAACTGGCCGAGCGCCTGCAGGCGCATGCCCCGCTGCCGGAACCCTCGCAAGGCAGGCTGTCGCGCCAGTCGCGCAGCTTTCCGATCAAGCCGCGCGTGGACCTGCGCCCCGACGAGCGCGGCCAGTACTACCTGCTGTCGCTCTCGGCCAATGACCGCACCGGCCTGCTGTACGCCATCTCGCGCGTACTGGCCAAGCACCGCATCTCGGTGCATACCGCCCGCATCAACACGCTCGGCGAGCGCGTTGAAGACGTTTTCCTGGTCGACGGCAGCCGCCTCGCCTCGGACAACAAATTGCAGTTACAGCTTGAACAGGACCTGCTGGCGGCGCTGGCCATCTAGGCCGGACGCCCCGCATTGAAGATATGACCGATGACACTTCGCCCAAGCGCAAGACGCTGGGCATCAAGGCCACACCCGCTGGCAATACCCGCAAGCCCGCCGCTACCCGGCCGGTGCGGGTGTCCGACCTGAACCGCCAGCGCGTGCGGGCCGTGGTCGACGGCATCAAGCAGGCACAGGAACGCGCGGGCGGCAGCGACCGCCCGCGCAAGAAACCCGAAGACGGCGCGCAACGCCCGCCGCGCGGCCCGCGCACGGGAGACGGCCAGGACCATCCGCGCCGTTTCGGCGGCCAAGGCGACGATCGTCCGCGCCGTTTCGCCCCCGGCGAAGGCCAGGACCGTCCGCGTCGTTCTGCTCCCGGCGAAGGCCAGGATCGTCCGCGCCGGTTTGCTCCTGGCGAAGGCCAGGATCGTCCCCGCCGCTTCGGCGGTGAAGGCGATGACCGCCAGCGCCGTTTCACCCCCGGCGAAGGCCAGGACCGTCCGCGTCGGTTTGCTCCTGGCGAAGGCCAGGATCGTCCCCGCCGCTTCGGCGGYGAAGGCGATGACCGCCAGCGCCGTTTCACCCCCGGCGAAGGCCAGGACCGTCCGCGTCGTTTTGCTCCTGGCGAAGGCCAGGATCGCCCTCGCCGCTTCGGTGGCGAAGGCGATGATCGCCAGCGCCGTTTCACTCCCGGCGAAGGCCAGGACCGTCCGCGTCGTTTTGCTCCTGGCGAAGGCCAGGATCGTCCCCGCCGCGTCAGTGGCGAAGGCGACGATCGCCAGCGCCGTTTCGGCCCGCGCGAAGGCGATGACCGTCCGCGCCGCTTCGCTCCCGGCGAAGGCCAGGACCGTCCCCGCCGCGTCAGTGGCGAAGGCGACGATCGCCAGCGCCGTTTCGGCCCGCGCGAAGGCGATGACCGTCCGCGCCGCTTCGCTCCCGGCGAAGGCCAGGACCGCCCCCGCCGCCCGTACGATGGTGGCCAGCGCGATAACCGCGGCAGCCGGCCCGAACGTGCGGAGCGCTCCGAGCGCCCGGCGCGTGCCGAGCGTCCCGCGCCCGCGGCGCAGGCACCGCGCGCCGAAGGCGGCGCCGACGGCCTGGTGCGCCTGTCCAAGCGCATGTCCGAACTGGGCCTGTGCTCGCGCCGCGAAGCCGACGAATGGATTCCGCGCGGCTGGGTACTGGTCGACGGCCAGCCCGTGACCGAACTCGGCTCGCGCGTCAGCCCGGACGCCAATATCGAAATCCACCAGGCCGCGCGCTCGGAGCAAGGCGAGCGCGTGACCGTGCTGCTGCACAAGCCGGTGGGCTATGTGTCGGGCCAGGCCGAGGACGGCTATGAGCCGGCCGCGGTGCTGTTCGCGCCGGAAAACCAGTGGGAGCAGGATCCCACCCACAAGCGCTTCGCGCCGTGGCAGCGCAAGAGCCTCGCCCCCGCCGGCCGCCTCGACATCGATTCCACCGGCCTGCTGGTGCTGACGCAGGACGGCCGCGTCGCGCGCCACCTGATCGGCGAGGACTCGACCGTGGAGAAGGAATACCTGGTGCGCGTGCAGTGGGAGTCGCCCGAAGGCCTGGTCGAGCGCAATATCTCGAACGTCTTCCCCGCCGAACTGATCGAGAAGCTGCGCCACGGCCTGTCGCTCGATGGCGAAGCGCTCAAGCCGGCCAAGGTGAGCTGGCAGAACGAGGAGCAGTTGCGCTTCGTGCTCCGCGAGGGCAAGAAACGCCAGATCCGCCGCATGTGCGAACAGGTCGGCCTCCAGGTGGTCGGCCTCAAGCGCGTGCGCATGGGCCGCATCGTGCTGGGCGACCTGCCGGTTGGCCAGTGGCGCTTCCTCGGCCCCTTCGAAAAGTTCTGAGCCCCGCGCCCTGAACTGAATACCGGCGGCCGTCCTGGCCGCCGGCACATCCCCGCAGACGCTCTTCAGCCAAGCCGCGCGCCGACCAGCGCCACGGCTTGCTGCCACACCTCGCGCTGGCGCCTCAGGTAATCCTGCGCGGCCGCGCCCGTCAACGCCACTGGCTCGGCACCATCCGCCTGCAAGCGCTGGCGCAAGGCCGGCGCCGCCATCACGCGGCCGAGGCGCGCGGCCAGCGCCGCGCGCCTCGGTGCCGCCCAGCTCGCCGGCGCAAGCACGCCGTACCAGGCTTGCTGGTCCATGCCGGCAATACCGGACTCGCCGAACGTCGCCACCTGCGGCGCCAGTGCGCTGCGCCGGCTGCCGGTCACGGCCAGCGCGCGCAGCCTGCCCTGGCGCACCAGCGGCAGCGCCGCCTGCAGCGTACTGACCAGCACGCTGACATGCCCGCCCTGCAGGTCGGTCATGGCGCGGGCGCTACCCGGGTAGGGAATATGCGTCATCTGCACGTCCGCCTGCCGGCATAGCAGCTCGCCGACCAGGTGCGCGCTCGACCCGATGCCGAGCGAGGCATAGCCGAGCTGGCCGGGGTGCCTGCGCGCCTCGTCCAGCAGCTCGGGCAGGCGCATGTCGGCGGTCGCGGTCAGCAGCACGTGCGGCGTGCTGGCGACGATGGCCAGCGGCACCAGGCCCGGGGCGAGCGCCTGCGGCGCCAGCAAGGGAGCGATGCTGACCGAGCCTACGGTGCCCAGCAGCAGCGTGGGGCGGTCCGCGGGCGCGCGAGCCGCCTCCTGCAATGCAATCTGCCCGGCTGCGCCGGGACGGTTCTCCACCACCGTGAGGCAGCCGTCCAGGCTGAGACTGTCCGCCACCAGCCGCGCCACGTGGTCCGCACCGCCGCCGGCGCCATAGCCCACCAGCAGGCGGCAGGCCGGCTCGGCGGCGTGCGCGGGATGCCGGTACAGGCCCAGCACGGCCAGCGCCGACAGGCCGGCCAGCGCGCCGAGCTGCCGGCGCCGCGCGGCGGAAGCCACGGACAAGGAGGGAGAAGACGGGCGCGCTGGCGACGGCGCAGTGCCGCGGCGCGGGCCCCTGGAGACATGCATGACGGCAGGAGAAAGGTGCGGCCGGCATCAGATGCCGGTGCCGGCGGGATGCGTCATGCTAGCACCGCCGCACCGCCCTGCCCGCCCGGGCAAACCCGGCGGCCGGGCGGCAGCCGCGCCGTGCTCTACAACTGCGGCGCGCGGCAGGCCGCGCCATTCGCGTTGGCCGATTCCGCCAGCCCGAACGCCGTCCTGGCCCCGCATTGCGAGCCGAGCATGCGTGCCTGGTCGTGGCCCACGCCCACCACCTCGAAGGCCTGGTGCCGCACCGGCGGCCGCTGGCTGCCAAGCCTGCCGCCCAGGTAGTTCTCGTAGCGCAGGTAGCCACGCGCGCGCTCCAGCCGCGTCGGCCCTTCGGCCTCGGCGCCGCAGGCCTTGTCGAGTACGCGGTGGTTGGGGTCGTTGTCGTTAGACCCGACCAGATAGGTCACCTGCCGCTGCAGGTAGCGGCGGAACAGCGCATCGCCGGTCGCGCCGCGCGCATACGGAACCATATCGAGCATGCCATAGCGGTACTTGTCGTAGTCCGCGCAGACGGACGTGTCATAGAGCGCGAAGCCCTTGCCGCTCGGCCGCTCCGGCGTGAAATAGAGATAGGACGAAGGATTCGCCACCACGTAGCGCAGGTCGGTGCCGCTGGCGCGGATGCGCTCGTCGACATTGTTCAGCACCGCATAGCGGTGCACCAGTTGCGCGCCGCCGGAATGGCCCGCCACGGTCACGCGCGTCACGCCGGGAAAGCGGGACTTGTCCGTGACCATGCCGACGAGGTCGTCCAGGACCTGCAGCGAACTGACCGAGAACGGGGCGTTGACGGCATTCTCGCCACCCATCCAGCCCTGCACGCTCCACACCGGCATGTCATCGAAACCCTTGCCCTTGGCCTGGTCCGGCGTCCCGGGGAAATTGGGCGCAAGCAGCAGCACCTCGTCTGGGTTGCGCCCGGTCTGCCTGAGCAGATCCGCGCCGGCCGCGAAGTAGTCGTCGCCGTTGCGTTGCAGCCCGTGCTGCACGAAGATCACCTCGCGGATGCCGCGCAGGTCGCCGTCGAGCGGATGGCTGGCGTAGACCGGGAAATCGTAGGCTTGCGCGCCGGCGCCCAGCCGTACGCGCTGCCAGTGCACGGCGGCGGTCTTGCCCGCCGCCGGCGCGGCGGAAGGGGCGGCTACCGCCGCACTGCCCTGGCCGGGCGCCGCGCAGCCGAACTGGGCTGCCGCCGCCAGCACGCTCAACGCGCACAGCGCGCGCCGCAATGTCTTCATGTCTTGTCTCCTGATGCCGTGGCGCCCCTGCGCCTGTTTTCGACGGCCATGGCCGATCATGCTAGGCCACCGCGGGCCGGATGTAAAATATATGCAAACATACAATGGCATATCTTATAAATATGCCTCGACACCCGCTCGCAAAGACTCGCATGGAACTGAGACACCTCCGCTATTTCCTCACCGTGGCCGAAACCGGCCATATCACGCGTGCCGCCGAGCAACTCGGCATCCAGCAGCCGCCGCTCTCGCAGCAACTCAAGGCGCTGGAAGCCGAACTTGGCGTGATCCTGTTCGAGCGCCAGCCGCGCGGCGTGGTGCTGACCGCGGCCGGACGCGCGTTGCGCGCCGACGTGCTGGATATCTTCGCGCGCCTGGAACAATCCCGCCAGCGCATGCAGCGCATGGCGCGCGGCGAGGAGGGCTCGCTCTCGGTCGGCTTCACCAGTTCGGCCGCGGCCCACAAGCTCACGCCCGAGGTCCTGCGTGCCTGCCGCCGCCAGCACCCCGGCATCGCGCTCAAGCTGAGCGAGAGCAACGCCGCCGAGGTCACCGAGCAGCTCGCCACCGGCTGCCTGGATGTCGCGCTGTTGCGCGCCCCGGTGGAACGCCCCGCCGGCCTGCGCTTCGACCTGCTGCTGGAAGAGGAAATGGTGATCGCGCTGCCGCTGGACCATCCCCTGCTGCGCAAGCGCGGCGGCCCGGCGCAGGGACCGATCTCCCTGCGCGCGCTGGCCGGCGACGATTTCATCCTGGTGCGGCGGCCCGGCGCGCCGGGCATGTACGGCGACCTGCTCAACGTATGCGAGCAGCTCGGCTTCACGCCCCACGTGGGCGCGGAAGTCGAGCGCATGCTGAGCAACCTCAACCTGGTGGCCGCGGGCGCGGGCGTGAGCGTGGTGCCAGCCTCGATGGCCGGCCTCAACCCGCACGGCGTGGCCTACCGTCCGATGCTCGAAGCCGACCGCCTGCGCGCCCCGCTCACGCTGGCCTACCGCGCGAGCGACGACGATCCTGCCTGCGCCGCGCTCGTCGCGCTGACCCACCGCATCGCGGCGCGCCACCGGCGCCGCGCGAAGCCCGCCGCGGGCAGCTGAAGCACCCGCAGCCATTCCCGGCCCGGACATGGGTCAATACAACAGGCCCAGCTCGAAGCTGCCGCTGCGCGTGCCGGACAGCACGCCACCGCTCGCGGTGTACGCCCCGCTCACCCCGCCCGTCGCGCCGATCACACCCAGCACCGGCTGGTTGTAAGCCAGCGCGCCGCTCGCGCTGCCGCGCGTGATGGCAAGGCCCGCCAGGTCGGCGTTGAGCTGCGTGCCGTCGCTCACGCTCACGCGATAGCTGCCGTCCGCGGCCCCCGCTGCCAGCGGCAGGCTGGCCGGCTGCGGCGCGTAGAACTGCATGCCGTAGCTTGTGGCCGATCGCGTCAGCACCAGCGGCACCGGCTTGCCGTTGACCATGCCGCTCACCAGCGAGCCGCTCAGCGTGCCGCCGCCCGCCGTGGGCGATCCACCCACGAAATAGTCGAAGGCATTGCGCGCGCTGTTCCAGCTGATATAGCCCTTGGTAGTCGCGGTGCAGGCCGCGTCGTAGGTGATGAAGCCGCCGGTGACCGGATCCGCGCAGGTCTGCCAGGTCGCCGCCGAGGACCGCAGCCGGGCCGAGCCGTTCACCATGCTGGCCGCGCCGCCCGCCACGGCATACTGGATGCCGTTGACGTTGTAGATGTCGGCCACCGCCTTGTAGTCGCTGCTGACGCTCTGGAAGGCCAGCAGCGGCGCGAAGCCGGCGCCTGCCGCGTTGGCCACGCCGCCCAGCATGACACCGCCGCCGGTGAGCGTGAACAAGGCCCCGTTCTCGCCACTGGCGAAAGTGCAGCCGCCCTGCGCCACCAGCTTGCCGCTGCGCGCGGTGCCGGCGGCACGCTGCAGGCTGGCGTCGACGGTCACGGTGTAGTCCAGCGTGGCCGGATCCAGCCGCACCGTCAGCTCCTCGCCAAGCATATTGCCGCCCTTGTAGTTCGTCACCGCGGACGGCAGGTTCAGGCAAGCCTGCGGCGGCCCGCTGGCGCCCGCGCAGCTGTAGTTGATGGCGGCGTCCATGCTGCCCGATCCCTTGTACTTCGGCCACGACGGGTACTGGCACAGCGGCCGCGCGCGGCCATAGGTCTGGGCATTGGTATCCATCACCGTGCGGGTGCCCGGCGCCACGCCCTGCTCGACCCAGTTCTCCAGCGCGGTCAGCGAGTTCCACGCCGGCAGGAAACTGCCGGTGCCATGGCCCATGCCGGGCACGGTGTAGAAGCGGATGCCCTGGTCCACCGCGGCCTGCCCCATGCGCCCCGTCACTGCCTGGAACCAGGCGATGGTGGAGTTCGGGCTGATCACCTCGTCGGCCAGGCCGTGCAGCAGGATCAGCCGGCCGCCGTGGCCGAGGAAGCCGGACAGGTCCGGATTGGTGGCGTCGGTCAGCGCCGAGACCTGCTGCACGCGCGCGACATGGGCGCCCGGGCTGGCGGGATCGAAGGTCAGCGTGTCGAAGCCGGGCACGCGCGTGACGAAGTACTTCACCCACTGGTCGCCGGTCAGGTAGACGTTGGCGTCCGCCGTGGTGGCCGGATTCCCCGGCACCGGCCGCGTACCCAGGTCACGCGTGGTGAACGGCCCCGCCACCAGCGCACCTTCGAGCAGGTTGTAGCCGCCCGCCACGGTCACGCCGTTGGCGATCGGGTAGCTCAGTTGCAGCGGGTTTTCGATGGTCTTGACGGTGTCGATCTGTGCGTCGGACAGGCAGGTGTCGCCGGTATCGGTGCCGCCCGGGCAACGCAGGCTGGCCAGCACCTGCAGCGATCCCACGCGGCAGCCCTCCACATTGCTGACCACCTGGTCGGCCGCGCCGTCGAGCTTGTCGCAGACGGCCATGGCCGCGCCCTGCACCAGCAACGTCTTGTTGATATTGAGCCAGCCCGCGCCGCCGTTGCGGTAGAGCGCACGGCCCACCGCCACGTTCGACAGGCGCGTGCCGGTGTAGTTGAGCGCAGGCTCGTTGGCGATCACCCCATCGTAATCCGCCGGCCAGCGCTGGATGTAGCTGAGCGCGTCGCGCCCGCCGGTGGAAGTGCCGAGGAAGTAGGCACGATCCGGCGCACGGCCGTAGCGCTGCCTGAGCAGGGCCAGCGCGGCGTCGTGGGTCTTCTTGAGCGTGTCGCCGCCGTAGTTGGCCAGCGCCTCGTCATTGGCGGCGAAGGCACCGTCGGTGATGCTGCCGCTCTGGTGGCCGGAATCGTCGCCCCAGGTGGCGTAGCCGCGCGCCACGGGCGCCGGGTCGTCCGGCAGCGCGAAGCGCACCGTCTCCGTGCCGTCGATCAGCTTGCCGTCGAAGCCCCCGCCGCCGAACTGGATGGCCTTGCCGTTCCAGGCCGTCGGCAGGTTGAGGGCGAAATTGATCCTGGGCGCGCTCGCGTCCACGGGCAGGATCTGCCCGCGTACCGCGCAGTACTCGCCCAGCGTATTGCCGGCCGCGTCGGCGGCTATCAGCACGGCGCTGGCCACCTGCGCGCCGCCGCTGGCCAGCGCCAGGGCCGATGCGGGCAGGCTGGCACTGGCCAGCGCCGTGCAGGCATCCAGCGGCGACAGGGACGGCGCGCCGGGAACCATCGGCGTGCCGGGCGCGTCGCCGCCGGCCGTGCTGCCCGGCACCGTCGACAGCGAGCTTGCGGGATCGTCCCCGCCGCAGCCGGCCAGCAGCAAGCTGGCCGACATGGCGACGATCAACACCGGCCACGCCAGTGCGCGGCCACCACGAACGGTCTTCATCTGGTCTCCTCCAAGGCTCCCGGTTGGAATGGCCCGGGATGTGGAGCGAGACGGTAGCACCGGCGTTGCCGCAGGTAAAATATATGGATATTGCCGTTTCCATATCTGTTAAATATGGATTTGGCATGGGACGGGCTGGCTTTGGCCTTGTGGCTGAAAGGCCGGGCCTGTGTGGGTGTGGGGCTGGAGGCTGGCTCGATGAGCAGCCCATGATGGATGAACTCGCTACGGAGCGCCTGGCAACCCTCGACCGAGGCGGCCGCCACGATGCCGCCCAGGCAGCAATGCCAGCAGAACCACCGGGGCGGCTGCGCTCAAGACGTCCGGCCTTCGATCCTCAAGCGCCCGGGAAGCCATCCTGCCTTCCCGGACAACCTCAATCATCGCTATTGGGTGGCAAATCCGGAAACAACACCTCCGTAAATCCAAACCGCGTAAAGTCCTTCACCCGCATCGGGTACAAGACCCCCTGCAAGTGATCGCACTCATGCTGCACCACGCGCGCATGGAAATCCTCGGCAACGCGCTCGATGGGTGCCCCCATGATGTCGAAACCGGTGTATTTCAGCCGCGTATAGCGCGGCACCACGCCGCGCAGTCCCGGCACGGACAGGCAGCCTTCCCAGCCATCTTCCTGCTCATCGCCAAGCGGCGTCAGCACCGGGTTGATCAGCACGGTCTTGGGCACGGTCGGCGCATCCGGGTAGCGCGGATTGCGGTCGAAGCCGAAGATCACGACCTGCAGGTCCACGCCGATCTGCGGCGCGGCCAGGCCGGCGCCGTTGGCATGGTCCATGGTGTCGAACATGTCGTCGATCAGCGTACGCAGTTCGGGTGTGTTGAAACGCGTGACGGGGCGTGCCACCTGCAGCAGCCGCGGGTCGCCCATCTTGAGAATGTCGCGGATCATGGTTGTTCTCCGGTTCCGGCCTCGGCCAGCAAGGCCAGCATGGCGGCCTCGTCCAGCACGGGCACGCCGAGCGCCTCGGCTTTTTCAAGTTTGCTGCCGGCTTCCGCGCCGGCCACCACATAGTCTGTCTTCTTCGACACCGAGCCGGCCACCTTGGCGCCGGCCGCTTCCAGCCTTTCCTTGGCGTCCTCGCGCGACAGCGTGGGCAGCGTGCCGGTCAGCACGAAGGTCTTGCCGGCCAGCGGCGCCGGCGCGGCGCGGGCGGCCGGCTCGCTCTCCGTCCAGTGCACGCCGGCCGCGCGCAGCTGCTCGATGACTTCCACGTTGTGCGGCTCGGCAAGGAAGCCGGCGATGGATTGCGCGACCACCGGCCCCACGTCGTTGACCTCCAGCAAGGCCGCTTCGTCGGCTGCCATCAGGTTGTCGAGCTTGCCGAAGTGCTTGGCCAGGTCCTTGGCCGTGGCTTCGCCCACGTGGCGGATGCCGAGCGCGAACACGAAGCGGTTGAGCGTGGTCTGGCGCGAAGTCTCGATGGCCGCCACCAGGTTGGTGGCCGACTTGTCGGCCATGCGCTCCAGCGCGGCCAGCTTGGCCACGCCGAGCTTGTACAGGTCGGCCGGCGTATGCACGATGCCGTGGTCCACCAGTTGCTCGACCACCTTGTCGCCGAGGCCTTCGATATCCATGGCGCGGCGCTGCGCGAAATGCAGCAGCGCCTGCTTGCGCTGGGCGGCGCAGATCAGTCCGCCCGTGCAGCGCGCGATCACCTCGCCTTCGAGCTTCTCGATATGCGAACCGCACACCGGGCAGGCCGTGGGCATGACAAAGGCACGCGCATCGGCGGGCCGGCGTTCCGCCACCACCGCCACCACTTCGGGAATCACGTCGCCGGCGCGCCGCACGATCACGGTATCGCCGATATGCACATCCTTGCGGCGGATCTCGTCCTCGTTGTGCAGCGTGGCATTGGTCACGGTGACGCCGCCGACGAACACCGGCGCCAGCCGCGCCACCGGCGTGATGGCACCGGTACGGCCGACCTGCACTTCGATGTCCTCGACCACCGTGGTCATTTCCTGCGCCGGGAACTTGTGCGCCAGCGCGAAGCGCGGCGCGCGCGAGACAAAGCCCAGCCGTTCCTGCTCGGCCAGCACATTGACCTTGTACACCACGCCGTCGATGTCATACGGCAGCGACGCACGGCGTTCGCCCACGCCGCGATAGAAATCCAGCAGCCCCTGCGCGCCGCGCACCACGGCGCGCTCGGCGCAGACCGGCATGCCGAGCGCGGCGAACCAGTCCAGCATGGCACTGTGCGTCTCGGGGCGTGGCCCACCCTGCAGCTCGCCCAGCCCGTAGGCGAAGAACGACAAGGGGCGCCTGGCAGTGATGCGCGGATCGAGCTGGCGCAGGCTGCCGGCCGCGGCATTGCGCGGATTGACGAAGGTCTTTTCCTCGGCCTCGGCCTGCCGGGCGTTGAGCTTGTCGAAATCGCGGCGGTACATGAACACCTCGCCGCGCACTTCCAGCACGGCCGGCAGCGATGCCGCATCGCCGCGCAAGCGCAGCGGAATGGCCTTGATGGTGCGCACGTTGGCGGTCACGTCCTCGCCGGTCTCGCCGTCGCCGCGCGTGGCGGCCTGTACCAGGCGGCCACCCTCGTAGCGCAGCGACATGGCCAGGCCATCGAACTTCAGCTCGGCGGCGTATTCCACCGCTTCGACGGCGCTGAACAGGTCCACGGCGCCTTCGGCCTGCGCGGGGCGCCCCAGGCCCTGCGCGCAGCGACGGTCGAAACCGAGCACGTCGTCGTCCTCGAACGCATTGTTGAGCGACAGCATCGGGATGGCGTGGCGCACCGTGTCGAAAGCCGACAGCGGCTGGCCGCCCACGCGTTGCGTGGGCGACTCCGGCGTCAGCAGGTCGGGATGGGCCGTCTCGATGTCCTGCAGCTCGCGGAACAGCGCGTCGTAGTCCGCATCGGGAATCGACGGCGCGTCGAGCACGTAATACTGGTAGTTATGGCGCTCGAGCTCGGCGCGCAGCCAGTCGGCGCGCGCGGCTGGAGAATCGCCGGCAGGCGCGGGGGCTTGCGCCGCCGCACCGTCTCGTTTGGGACTCATATTGTATTTCCGGATCCGTTGCCGGTCAGGGGCTGAAAATCACAGGCAGAAAATCACAGGCTGAACAAGCGCAGCGCCACCGGCGAGCCGGCAGGCATGCCGCGTGCCTCGAGCTTGTCGTAGAGCGCTTGCAGGTGGCCGAAGATGGCGACGAAGGATGCCTCGCTCAGCGGATGCATATTGTCGTCCACCAATTGTGCGCCCATGCGCTGCGCCAGGCTGTAGCCATACTCGCAGACGGTCTTGAACGGCTTGGTCGCCTGTGCCGCTGACGGTACGTCGAGCAGCAACGTGATCTGGCGGCCGGCCTTGGCGGTGAGATCGTCGCGCAGGAAGTTGGTGTCGCCGAACTGCAGCGTGAACAGGGCGCGCTGCATGCCGTCCGGGCCCGGCTGGTAGCGCGTGAAGCGGGTACCGTCGCGCGACAGCACCAGGCCGTCCTGCGTGGCCACGGTCTGCACGTAGGCAGCCGACCACGGCGCGCCGTCGGAGATCACGTTGACGCCGAGCTGCACGTCGCAGCTGGCGGCAAAGGCGTCCAGTTCGCGGCCATTGGCCACGGTCTCGCTCATGTCGGGCAGCCCGGCCGAGGCGTCGAGCGACTCGGCCAGCGCTTCCACCGCGTTGACGAACTCGGAGAATTCGAGCGCGTTGAGCGCGCCGCCGCGATTGGCCAGCTGCACCGCCACCTGCAGGTCTTCGTACTGGTGGCCGGCGGTGACCGCTTCCCAGGCATTGGACTCGGCGCGCAGCCCTTCCAGGTGCACCTGCTTGGTGCCGGCGCGGCGCAGGCGGCCGGTCAGCGGCAGGATGCGGTCGCCGGACTGCTTGCGCTCCAGGTGCAGCGGCACGATGCAGTCGATCAGCGGATCGATGACGGCCGGCGCGGGCTGGCCGTCGGCCACCAGCGGCTCGGGCTCGCGCGCAGCGGGTTTTGCTTGCTCGCGCGGTGCGGCAGGCGCCTCGGCGGCGGGCACGGTATCGTCCTCCGCCTCGGCGTGCGCGGCGTGCGCATGCTCGTCCGCCGCCCCGGCCTGCGATGCTGCATGGGGGGCCGCTTGCGAGGTCGCAGCGGAAGTGGCCTGGGCTGCCACATCGCCAGGCTCGCGCTGCGCATGCGCGGACGCCGGCGCGGCAGCGATGGCCAGTTCGTCGGCAACGATCTCGTCGGCGTCCGCCGTCGCCGCGGACGCGGCGGCCATGCTCGCCGCCACGGCGGCGGCATCCGGCGGCGACGTCCCCAGCGTGGGTTCGCGCCGCTCGGGCTGGCGGTCTGCCGGGGCCTCGTGCAGCTTGGCGTGGACTTCCGGCGTCACCACCGGATTGACCACCGGCTCGCGCATCGGCGGCAGGTCGTCTTCGGGCTGCAGCGCGCGCGGGCGGCGTGCCTTGCGGATCTGCCACTGGTTATAGGCCACGACCAGCAGCAGCAGGACCACGCCTGCGACGATGAGGGCAGTCTGTAGCGTCATGCTGCCTCCGCCATCGAGATCGCTGCGTCCATGTCCACCGCGACGATACGCGACACGCCCTGCTCCTGCATCGTCACGCCAATCAACTGATGTGCCATTTCCATTGCGATCTTGTTGTGGGAAATGAAGACAAACTGGGTCTTGTCGGACATGCGCGCCACCATATTGGCGTAGCGCTCGGTATTGGCGTCGTCCAGCGGCGCGTCCACCTCGTCGAGCAGGCAGAACGGCGCCGGGTTGAGCTGGAACATGGCGAACACCAGCGCAATCGCCGTGAGCGCCTTCTCGCCGCCCGACAGCAGGTGGATGGTGGAGTTCTTCTTGCCCGGGGGCTGTGCCATCACCTGCACGCCGGCGTCGAGGATTTCGTCGCCGGTCATGATGAGCTTGGCCTGGCCGCCACCGAACAGCGACGGGAACAGCTCGCCGAAGTGGTGGTTGACCTGGTCGAAGGTGCCCTGCAGCATCGCGCGGGTTTCCTGGTCGATCTTGTGGATCGCATCTTCCAGCGTGGTGATGGCGTCGAGCAGGTCGGCCGACTGCGCATCGAGGAAGGTCTTGCGCTCGCGCGCCGCGGCCAGTTCGTCGAGCGCGGCCATGTTGACCGGGCCCAGCGCGTTGATCGCGTTGTTCAGGCGCGTGACTTCGCCCTGCAGGTAGGAAGGCTTGAGGTCCGGCGAGAGCTTTTCGGCCAGCGCGGCTTCATCGACCTCGGCCGTGGTCAGTTGCTCGCTGAACTGCTCCTGGTTCAGGCGCGCGGCCTGTTCCTTGAGCTGGTACTCGGTGATGCGGTCGCGCAGCGGCTGCAGGCTGCGCTCGGCGGCCAGGCGCTGGTCGTCGTACTGGCGCAGTTGCGCCGACAGCGCATCGAGCTCGGTGCGGGCGAGCTGGAGCTTTTCTTCCTTCTCGGCGCGGCGCTCCAGCGCTTCCTGCAGGCCGGTGTGGGCGGTCTGCTCGTTGATGGTCTCCAGCTCGGCGCGCGCGTCTTCCAGCGACTGTTCGAGCCGTTCGGACTGGTCCCCCGCGGTCTGGATATTGCGGCGCAGCTCCTCGATGCGGTTGGCCAGGTTGCGCTCGGCGAACAGCGCTTCCTGCGCGGCGCGCTCGAAATCGCGCAACTGGTGGCGGGCCGACGACAGCTTGCTGTCCAGCGCTTCGAAGGCCATCTGGTGGTCTTCGTGGGTGGCCTGCATCTCGGCCAGCGCGGCGTCGTGCTGCTCGAAGCTGGCCTCGGATTCGGCGCGGATGGCGCGTTGCTCCTCGATCTGCGCGCGGATCTCGTCGAGTTCCTCGCGGATCTGTCCGCTGCGCGCGGCGTAGCGCTCCATCGCCTGCGACAGCTTGAGCACGTCCATCTGCAGCGCGTGCACGCGGCGGGTGGCCTGCTCGCTGCGGCTGCGCGCATCGATCAGCACGGCGCTGGCGTGGGTGTAGGCCGCCTCGGCGCGCACGGCCTGGGACTTGGCCTCGTCCGCCAGCAGCATCTGCGCGCGAGCCTGCTTCTGCAGGTTCTCGATCTCCTGCTCGCGGGCCAGCATGCCGGCCTGCTCGGAATCGGCGGCGTACAGCTGCACCGAACTGCGGCCGACCAGGTGACCCTCGGCCACCACGAAGCTGGCGCCCTCGGGCAGCGTGCCGCGTGCGGCCATGGCCTGGGCCATGTCGGTGGCGGTGTAGATATCGGCCAGCCAGTCCTGCATCACGGCGCGGATGCCGGGCTCGGTGATCTGCACCAGCGCCATCAGCGGGCGCAGGCCGGCCGGGGTTTCCTGCGGGCGCGCGGCCGGCGGCGGCGAATAGAAGGCCAGCTTGGCGGGCGGCGCGTCGGACAGGAAGGACTTGATCCAGTCCAGGTTGGAGACTTCCAGCGCGGCGAGCTTTTCGCGCAGCACGGATTCCAGCGCGTTTTCCCAGCCCGGCTCGATATGGAGCTTCTTCCACAGGCGCGGCAGTTCGGCCAGGCCATGCTTGGCCAGCCAGGGCTGCACCTTGCCTTCGGTCTGCACGCTCTCCTGGAGCTGCCTGAGCGCGGACAGGCGCGCTTCCAGCGAGGAGATCGCGGCAGCCTCGCTCTGCACGCGCGCCTGCGCGGCGCGGCGCTCGCCGTCCAGGCGCGGCACGCTTTCCTCGGCATCGGCCAGGATCGCCTGCGTTTCTTCCTGCACGGCCTCCTGCTCGGCCAGCTCGGCGCGCAGTTCTTCCAGGCGCACTTCGTCGGGGCGGTCGAGACCCTTTTCCTCGCCGGACAGGCGCTCGCGGCGCTGCTCGAGCTGCTGCAGCATCTGGTCGGCGCTGCGCTGCTGCGCGGCTTCGAGCTTGAGGGCCTGCTCGGCCTGCATGATGCTGGCGCGCTGCTCGTTGGAGAGCGTCTGGGCATCGCGCCACTGGGCTTCCAGCGTGGGCAGTTCGTCGGTCTTGTGGGCCACCGCTTCCTGGGCTTCGACCGTGCGGCCTTCGGCCACGGCCAGCTCTTCCTCGGCCTGGGCCAGGCCGTCGGTGGCCTGCTCGGATTTGCCCTGCCACTGCTCGCGCTGCGCGCTCAGCGCGGCGATCTGCGCCTGCACGCGGTTGCGCGACTCCACCACATAGCGGATCTCGGCTTCGAGCTTGCTGACTTCGCCGTTGGCTTCATACAGCGCGCCCTGCGCGCTGTGCATGTTGTCCGAGGCCGCGTAATGCGCAGCGCGCATGGTTTCGAGCTCCGCCTCGACGTGGCGCAGCTGCGCGGTCTGCGCTTCCAGGTCGATCTGGGCCTGCTCGATGGCGCGCTGGTGGCGCTCCTGCTCGGCTTGCGCCTCGTTCTTGCGCAGCAGCCACAGCAGGTGCTGCTTTTCCTCGCCGTCGGCCTGCAGGGTCTTGAAGCGCTGGGCCACTTCGGCCTGGCCTTCGAGCTTCTCCAGGTTGGCGCCGAGCTCGCGCAGGATGTCTTCGACGCGGGTCAGGTTCTCGCGCGTGTCGGACAGGCGGCTTTCGGTCTCGCGGCGGCGCTCCTTGTACTTGGAAACGCCGGCCGCTTCTTCCAGGAAGATCCGCATGTCATCGGGCTTGGCCTCGATGATGCGGGAGATCATGCCCTGGCCGATGATGGCGTAGGCGCGCGGGCCGAGGCCGGTACCCAGGAAGATGTCCTGGATGTCGCGCCGGCGCACCGCCTGGTTGTTGATGTAGTACGAAGAGGTGCCGTCGCGGGTCAGCACCCGCTTGACGGCGATCTCGGCGTACTGGCTCCATTGCCCGGCGGCACGCCCTTCGGGGTTGTCGAACACCAGCTCGACGCTGGCGCGGCCGGCCTGCTTGCGGGCGGTCGAGCCATTGAAGATGACGTCCTGCATGGACTCGCCGCGCAGTTCGGATGCGCGTGACTCGCCCAGCACCCAGCGCACCGCATCGATGATGTTCGATTTGCCGCAGCCGTTGGGACCGACGATGCCGACCAGCTGGCCGGGCACTTGAAAATTGGTGGGATCGACGAAGGACTTGAAGCCCGCCAGCTTGATCGAGGACAGTCGCACGGTTGGTCGTGGGGTATCTAGGGTATTGCAGCGTTCAGGAAAGGCGGGACAGCGCAGAGGCAGTCGGCGCGTGCCGTCTGGGCCTCGCGCCGGGCTCTTGTGCCCGATAGTTGGCGCTAATCATACCATCGCGCCTTCCACGCCCGGGCGCTTTCCGGGCCGCATGGGCGGCCATTTTCCACTGCCCCGTTAAGCCCCGTCCGATTCACTTTGTGCGGTCCGCGCCCTACACTCGGACCAGGCATCGCGCCGCCCGGCGCCTGCCCTCCGTGCGCGGCGGCAACAGGTGGCGGGCAAGTGACAGGGGAGCGGCGGGAAACTTCTAAGGGTTAGTGCTAGTCTCTCCATAGTCAGCGTGATCCCTGATGCCCATTGCAACCAAATCCTGTCGAGCGGGCAGGTGACGCAAAACGGCGTCTCCGGCCCAACGCGGAGTCCGCGCTCCGCGACACTTCTGGGAGTGTTCAGCATGACCGCCTCGATTCTGGCGACCTCAGACGAAAGATTGACCGGCCCCGGCGCCGGTGATGACAGGCAACGCATGCCCTGGTCCATCGGCGAAATCGACTTCGCCGCCATCGATGTGGCCCGCGTGCGTCCGGACCGCGAACTCTTCTACCTGCTGGTGTCCGCCTCTTTCGTCGAAAGTGGCTCCGACACCTACGCGGGCAACCTCGCCAGCTATTACGCCGCCAACCCCGAGGCGTCCGGCTGGCTTTCCGGGCAGTGGGAAGCCGAGGAACTCCAGCATGGCCTGGCGCTGCGGCGCTATGTGGAGCATGTGTGGCCTGGATTCGACTGGGAGCGCGGCTATGCCCGCTTCTTCGACGAATACCGCCATACCTGCTCGGTCGACAAATTCGAACCCTCCGAGGCGCTGGAGATGGCCGCGCGCTGCGTGGTGGAGACCGGTACCGCCGCGCTTTACCGCTCGCTCGAGCAGGCCAGCGACGAACCGGTGCTGCGCAACCTCACGCGCCGCATCGCCAACGACGAAGTGCGCCACTACAAGCACTTCTACCGCTATTTCAATACCTTCAACGATCTCGAACGGCTGGGCCGGCTGCGCGTGCTGGGCGCGCTGGTGCGCCGCCTGCTGGAAATCAAGAACGAGGATGCGGAGATCGCGCTGCGCAATGTGCTGCGCATCGAGCGCGGCGCGGAGGATATCCCGCAGAAGGATGTGCGCCGGCTCAATTCGCGGGTCAGCGCGGTGATCCGCCGCAACCTGCCGGTCGACATGACCGTGAAGATGCTGCTGCGCCCGCTGGACCTGCACGCCGGCGTCGAGCGCGCCATCCGCAAGCCGCTGGTGGCGGTGGTTTCGCGGGCGATGCTGTACTGAGCGCTTGCCGAAGCTGACGCGGCCCGGCGCCTATTGCGGCTGCAAGACGCATTCGCCCGCGTCCTCGCCCTTGCGCCGCGAACGATGCACCAGTCCGGACAAGGCCCCGGCCGCCACGATGCACAAGCCGCCGGCGGCTTCCTTCCAGCTCAGCGTCTCGGTGGCCAGCCACCACGACGACACCGCCGCGATCACGATCTCGAACAGCATCAGCAGCGAGACCCGGTTGGCCGGCAGGCGCTGCAGCCCATACTGCACCACCGAATTGCTCAGCACCAGCGTGGCGGCCAGGCCCAGCACCAGGGCCAGGCCGCCCCAGCCGATCGCCGGCGCCAGCGCCATGCCACCCGGCTCCAGCCACAGCGCGCACGGCAGCCCGACCGCGGTGCACCCCAGGTAGACCATGATCGTGCGCAGGCGCGCGTCCATGTCCGGGTAGAGCTGCCCGGCCCGGCGCGACAAGACGTTGTTGACCGCGAAACCCATGCCGCCCACCAGGCCGGACCATTCCGCCGCCTTGGCCGGCAGCGGCAGGCCGACTTCGGGCGTCCACAGCATCAGGCCCGCGCCCCCCAGCGCCAGCGCCACCAGCATCAGCCCCGCGGCGGACAGCTTCTCGCCCAGGAACAGGCGTGCGAACAGCGCCGTCCACACCGGCGTCAGGTAGAACAGCAGCAGGACCCGCATCACATGGCCGTTGACGCTGCCCCAGACGAAGCCGGCGTTGGTCACCCCCGCGGCCAGCCCGATCGCCACGAACAGCCAGGACCAGCGCAGCCCGCCCAGGTGGCGGGCAAAGGACAGCAGCGCGATTGCCGCCGCCGCCGCGCTCACCAGCGCCGCCGCCGTCATCCCGCCCAGGCCCCAGCCGGCCAGCACGCGGTAGGGAAACCAGGCGATGCCCCAGACCGAGGCACCCAGCAGGATCGACAGCGCGGACTTGAAGCCGTGCGCGTCGGCCGGGGCGGCGGACAAGGCGGATGAGGTAGGCAGATTGCTCATAAAAACGAAAGGAACCGCCGGCGTGGCGGTTGATTTGTGACGACAAAGGAAAATCGATGGTGCGGGAACGGGCGGCCGCCAGCGGCGCCGGCCCCGCGCCAAGTTGCCGGGAAGCCCGCCGAACCCCCGCACAGAGCGCGGGAGAGCCCGGCAATCCTCTATAATGTCCGGCTTTGAGCCTTGGCCCTGGCGGCCCGAACCTGACCGTGAACCCCCGACTCGACCTGCTCCAGCCCTATCCGTTCGAGAAACTGCGGGCGCTGGTGGCCAACGTGAAGCCGAACGCCGCATTGCCCGCGATCAGCTTCGGCATCGGCGAACCCAAGCATCCCACGCCCGAATTCATCAAGCAGGCGCTCACGGACTCGCTGGCGGGGCTGGCGAATTATCCCACAACGGCCGGTTCCGATGCACTACGACAGTGCATAGCGGCGTGGCTCCAGCGCCGCTACAACCTGCCGGCGGTCAATCCCGCCACCGAGGTGCTGCCGGTGACCGGCTCGCGCGAAGCGCTGTTCGCCTTCGCCCAGACTGTGGTCGACGCCAGCCGCCCCGGCGCGCTGGTGCTGTGCCCGAACCCGTTCTACCAGATCTACGAAGGCGCGGCGCTGCTGGCCGGCGCCACGCCGGTGTTCGCCAACAGCGACCCGGCGCGCAATTTCGCCCCGGCGTTCGACCGCATCTCGGCCGAGACCTGGGCCCGCGTGCAGCTGGTCTACGTGTGCTCGCCGGGCAACCCGACCGGCGCCGTGCTGTCGCTGGACGACTGGCGCGAGCTGTTCGCGCTGTCTGACCGCCATGGCTTCGTGATCGCCTCCGACGAGTGCTATTCCGAAATCTATTTCAAGGAAGGCGAGCCGCCGCTGGGCGCGCTCGAAGCCGCGCGCAAGCTGGGCCGCGCCGAAGGCGCCCACCCGTTCGAGCGCCTGGTGATGTTCTCCAGCCTGTCCAAGCGCTCCAACGTGCCGGGCCTGCGCTCGGGCTTCGTCGCCGGCGACGCCGCCCTGCTCAAGAAATTCCTGCTATACCGTACCTATCACGGCGGCGCCATGAACCCCGCCGTGCAGGCCGCCAGCGTGGCGGCCTGGAACGACGAGGCCCACGTGCGCGACAACCGTGCCGCCTACGTGCGCAAGTTCGCCGAGGTCACCCCGATGCTGGCCGAGGTGCTCGACGTGGCGCTGCCCGACGCGGGCTTCTACCTGTGGGCCGACGTCTCGCGCACCGGCCTGACGGATACCGCGTTCGCCACCCGCCTGCTGGCCGAGCAGAACGTCACGGTGCTGCCCGGCAGCTACCTGGCGCGCGAGGCCGACGGCATCAACCCCGGCGCCAACCGCGTGCGCATGGCGCTGGTCGCCACGCCCGAGGAATGCCTGGAAGGCGCGCGCCGCATCGTCGCCTTCTGCAAGTCGCTCGGCTGAACGCCGAACGCGGCTGCCCCGAATTTTGTTGTAGACAACGATCAACCACTGAAAACACGCATATGACGCAAGCACTGCAAGCCCTGATCGACCAGGCATGGGAAGACCGCGCCAGCCTCTCGCCCAAGTCGGCCCCCAACGACATCCGCGAAGCCGTGGCCACCGTGATCGGCCAGCTCGACACCGGCGCCCTGCGCGTGGCCGAGAAGCAAGGCCGCGACTGGATCGTCAACCAGTGGATCAAGAAGGCCGTGCTGCTGTCGTTCCGCCTGGAAGACAACGCGCCGATGAGCGCCGGCGGCTTCGCCCAGTTCTATGACAAGGTACCGACCAAGTTCGCCGGCTGGACCGCCGACGACTTCGCCAAGGGTGGCTTCCGCGTGGTGCCGCCCGCCGTGGCCCGCCGCGGCTCGTTCATCGCGAAGAACGCGGTGCTGATGCCCTCCTACGTCAACATCGGCGCCTACGTCGACGAAGGCACCATGGTCGACACCTGGGCCACCGTCGGTTCGTGCGCGCAGATCGGCAAGAACGTCCACCTGTCCGGCGGCGTCGGCATCGGCGGCGTGCTCGAGCCGCTGCAGGCCAACCCGGTCATCATCGAAGACAACTGCTTCATCGGCGCCCGCTCGGAAGTCGTGGAAGGCGTGATCGTCGAAGAGAACTCGGTGATCTCGATGGGCGTGTATCTGGGCCAGTCCACCAAGATCTATGACCGCGAAACCGGCGAGATCCACTACGGCCGCGTGCCGGCGGGCTCGGTGGTGGTGGCGGGCAACCTGCCCTCCAAGGACGGCAAGTACAGCCTGTACTGCGCCGTGATCGTCAAGAAGGTGGACGCGCAGACCCGCGCCAAGACCAGCCTGAACGACCTGCTGCGCGGCGACTGATCGCGCCTAGCGCGGAGCTTGCGCGGGCGCCTGCCCGCGCAGGCTCCGCCGTCAGACCGATGCACCCCTTGCGCAAGCGACTCATGGCCCTGGATCCCGCGACCGTCAGCACCGTGCTGTCCCTTCTGCCAACCATTCTCGAGCAGGCCAACAAGACCATCGAGAAGATCAAGAAAGGCCGGCGCAAGGATGGTTCGCCCGAGCATGCCGGGCCCGAATCCCTCGAGGCGCGCGATGGCTCCGTCGCCGCCCGCATCGCCGAGCTCGAAGCCGCCGCCGTGCAGCAGGCCGAAGCCGTCAAGATGCTGGCCGAGCAGCACGCCATCACCATCGAGGCCCTGCGCAAGGAAGCCGCGCGCCTGGACCGCCGCCTGCGCCTGATGACCAGCGTGGCCATGGCCGGCGTGGCGCTGGGCCTGGGCGGGCTCGTCATCGCACTGAACCTGTTGTTCCGTTAATGCTGTTCCGCTAAGCCATCCAAGGCGCACCGCACATCATGACCGTCCTGCTCTACGGCATCCCCAACTGCGACACCGTCAAGAAAGCCCGCACCTGGCTGGACGCCAACGGCGTGGCCTACGACTTCCACGACTTCAAGAAGCAAGGCGTGGACGAAACGCTGCTGCGCGGCTGGCTCAGGCACGTGCCGCTGGCCACGCTGCTCAACCGCAAGGGCACCACCTACCGCGCGCTGTCGGATGCCGACAAGGCGCGCGCCGAGAACGAAGCCGGCGCCATCGCACTGATGCAGCAAAGCCCTTCGCTGATCAAGCGGCCGGTGCTCGATCACGGCGGGAAGATTTCCGTCGGGTTCTCGGCAGACAACTACGCCGGCCTGTTTTAAGCGGCTATCGCAGGGCTGGCGGCCGATTGTTCGCCGTCAGCTCCGGGGTACGCCGGCCAGCATCGACAAAGGCGTAGACTCCACGCCCGACACCCCTATTCCGAACCTCGGCCCCGACGCCGCAGACTCGCCATCATGAACCCCACCCTCGCCCTTACCGAAGACCTGATCCGCCGCCGCTCCGTCACGCCCGCCGACGAAGGCTGCCAGGCCGTGCTCGAAACCCGCCTCAAGGCCATCGGCTTCGAATGCGAGTGGATCGTCAGCGGCCCGGACGACTTCCGCGTCACCAACCTGTGGGCCGTCAAGCGCGGCACGCAGGGCAAGGCCGGCAAGCTGCTGGCCTTCGCCGGCCACACCGACGTGGTGCCCACCGGCCCGCTCGAGCAATGGGGCTCCGACCCGTTCCAGCCCAGCCACCGCGACGGCAAGCTCTACGGCCGCGGCGCCGCGGACATGAAGACCTCCATCGCCGGCTTCGTCGTGGCGACCGAAGAGTTCGTGCAGCAGCACCCCGCCCACGCCGGCTCCATCGCCTTCCTCATCACCAGCGATGAAGAAGGCCCCGCGCACGACGGCACCATCAAGGTGGTGGAAGCGCTCAAGGCGCGCGGCGAGCGCCTGGACTACTGCGTGATCGGCGAGCCCACCTCGGTCGACACCCTTGGCGACATGGTCAAGAACGGCCGCCGCGGCTCGCTCTCGGGCAAGCTCACCATCAAGGGCGTGCAGGGCCATATCGCCTACCCGCACCTGGCGAAGAACCCGATCCACCTGGCCGCGCCCGCGCTGGCCGAGCTGGTGAACGAGCGCTGGGACGAAGGCAACGAATACTTCCCCGCCACCACCTGGCAGATGTCCAACATCCACGGCGGCACCGGTGCCACCAACGTGATCCCGGGCCATATCACCGTCGACTTCAACTTCCGCTTCTCCACCGCCAGCACCCCCGAAGGCCTCAAGGCGCGCGTGCACGCCATCCTCGAGCGCCACCAGCTCGACTACGAGCTGGCCTGGACCCTGGGCGGCGAACCCTTCCTGACCGCGCGCGGCGAACTCTCGGAAGCGCTCAGCGGCGCGATCGAGGCGGAGACCGGCGTCAAGACCGAGCTCTCCACCACCGGCGGCACCTCCGACGGCCGCTTCATCGCCAGGATCTGCCCGCAGGTCATCGAGTTCGGCCCGCCCAACGCCAGCATCCACAAGATCGACGAGCACGTCGAAGTGCGCTTCATCGAGCCGCTCAAGAACGTCTACCGCGGCGTGCTCGATCGCCTGATCGCCTGATCGCCTGACCTGACTGACCTGAATACCTGGACCACCGCACCATGGCTACGCCCTCCCCCCTGCAAACCGTACGCGACCTGCTGCGCCTGGCCGTCTCGCGCTTCACCAAGGCCAGGTTGTCGTTCGGCCACGGCAGCGCCAACGCCTACGACGAAGCCGCCTACCTGGTCCTGCACACGCTCAACCTGCCGCTCGACACGCTCGATCCCTTTCTCGACGCGCGCCTGCTGCCCGAGGAAGTCGAGGCCGTGCTGCAAGTCATCGAGCGCCGCGTCACCGAACGCGTGCCCGCCGCCTACATCACCAACGAAGCCTTCATGCACGGCCTGCGCTTCTACGTGGACTCCCGCGTGATCGTGCCGCGCAGCTTCATCGGTGAGCTGCTCCAGGAAGGACTCGAGCCGTGGGTGGGCGATATCGCCGATATCGGCCCGGTGCTGGAGCTCTGCACCGGCTCCGGCTGCCTGCCCATCATTGCCGCCCACGTCTGGCCCGAAGCCCGCATCGACGCGGTCGACATTTCGCCCGACGCGCTGGAAGTCGCCCGCCGCAACGTGGCCGACTACAAGATGGAAAACCGCATCAGCCTGTACGAGGGCGACCTCTACGCCCCGCTGCCCGCAGGCGCCAGGTACGACGTCATCCTCACCAACCCGCCCTACGTCAACGAGACTTCCATGCAGGCGCTGCCGGCCGAGTACCACGCCGAGCCGCGCATCGCGCTGGCGGGTGGGGACGACGGCATGGACGTGGTGCGCCGGATCATCGCCGGCGCCAAGGCGCGGCTGAACCCGGGTGGCGTGCTGGTGGTGGAAATCGGCAATGAGCATGCCAATGTGGAAGCGGCTTTCCCCAACCTCGAACTGATCTGGCTGCCGGTCAGCGCGGGCGAGGAGCAGGTCTTCCTGGTGACCTACGAAGGACTGCCGGGTTAAGCCGGCGCGCAGCGGCGGGAAGCCTTCCTGCCGCCGCGCCTGCCGTCATCGAGGCCGGGCGCAGACTTCGCGCCCGGCCTTCTTTCATGCCTCAGAGCGGCGCAGCGCACGTGAAGTTGCGCTCGTCGTCGATGCTGCCGCTGCCCTTGTAGCGTGCCACCTGCGGATAGGCGCACAGCGGCCGCGTCCTTCCTGCATTGCCCTTCACCGCCGCGCTGCTCGCCAGCCCCCCCACCTTGTCGGTGGCATCGGCCTTGAGCGCGACGATGCGCGCGGGCGCCTGGCCCTTCTCCACCCAGTCCTCCAGCGCGCCGATGGCGTCGAACGCATTGGGGCCGATGCCGCTGCGGCAATGTCCCATGCCCGGCGCCAGGAACAGGCGCGCGAAGGCCGGCGTGTCGCTGACGGTTTTCCCGACCGCCTCGTAGTACTGGATGGTGTCGTAGGCATTGCCGATCGGGTCCGCCAGGCCGTGGTACAGGATCAGCTTGCCGCCGCGCTTGCGGAATGCGCCAAGATCGGGATCAGTGGCATCCACCGTGGCGCCGATGCGCGCCTTCACGATGGCGACGTCACGGTCCCAGTCGAACGAGCGCCAGTCCCAATTGGCATCCTTGAATACCCAATCCTTGAAGAACTCGGTGCGGAACGCCTGCGGTCCTTCGATCGCATAGCCCCAGCCGCCGAGGTAGCCGAACTCGCTGCCCACCGGCCAGCCCGGGTAGATCTGCGCCCTGGTGCGCGGGTTCTGCGCACCGGCGTACAGGCGCCTGAGCGTATCTACCTGCGCCCCGGTCAGGCATTGCGCGCCGTCGGCGTCGTCCTTGCACTGCAGGACCTTGGGATCGAAGCGGCACTGGCGCGGATCGCCGATCAGCCCGTCGGCGAGGCCATCCTGCGCGTCGCAGGCGCTGATCGCCGCCTGGTTGATCAGCGGCAGCTTCGACGGCGGGATATAGCCGGCCTTGGTCTTGAGGTTCTGGGTCGCTCCCCACAGGAAGCCCTGGTTCAACGCGGTCCGGTTGTTGCCGGGCGCGCCCGCGATGATGCCGTCGAAGTCGTCGGGGTAGCGCTGCGCGGCCATCAGGCCCTGCCCGCCGCCGGTCGAGCAGCCGAAGTAGTAGGCGTGGGAAGCGTCGCGACGCTCGAATGTCCTGACGATGGCGCGCGACGCCGCCGCCGCGGCATGGACCGAGCGATAGGCCCAGTCCGCGATCTTCTCCGGGTGGCCCACGCCCCAGTTCAGGTTCTCGTTGCGGTACCCGGCGGCGTCCACATGGCCGCTGTCGCTCGAGATCACCGCGTAGCCCCGCCGGATGGCCGGCTCGAGTTCGTCGTAGCGGATCGAGCCGACGTAGCCGCCGTTGCCGACCACCAGCGTCTTGCCGTTCCACGCCTCGGCGGGCGGCATCCAGAGCTCGAACCCGATGTCGGAGTCCGGCGTGGGCCTGAGCTGGCCGGCCACCCGGCAGAACGCCGGGAGATTGTCGATCTTGTGGCCGTTCGGCAGGGCCAGCGCTCCGGCGGCCTGCATCGCGGCGGACGTCATCTTCACGTCCGGCAGGCCGATATCCGCCAGCGATTCGCAGGCGTTCGCGGCGCGCGCGCCATGGGAAAAGAAAAGCGTGGCCGCCAGCAGCGCTGCGGCCGGGCTCCACTGTTTAAGCAATCTGGGGTTCACCATCATCGGGGGGCTGTCTCGCTCTAGCTCGTTGTCGTTCTGGCTGTCGGTCTGCGCAAGCTGGGAGCGCCGTTCTCGTGCGGCCGGCCCGGGCCGGTCCGGGGACTTGGGGGACGCGGGCGGCGTGGACGGCTTGTGCTCCAGCCATCCCATTCTTGACGAATCGAAGATAAAAGAAAAATGAATTTCTTTTTACCAACAATAAAGTAACGCTTTACCATTGGCGCCTCACCCAGTCCCCGTGCGTGCTTCCAGCGCCATCCCCAGCCACCGGTCATTCCCATGAACACAATCCGCATGCTGAAGACCTTCGTCGCGGTTGCCGACTTCGGCTCGTTTGCCGCGGCTGCCGAGCGCGTCGCCCTCACGCCGGCGGCGGTAGGCTCGCAAATGAAGGCGCTGGAAGACGAATGCAAACGGCCGCTGTTCGACCGCTCCAGGCGCGGCGTCACCTTCACGCCCGCGGGCGTGGCGCTGATCGCGCGGGCACGCCGGCTGGTGAAGGACTACGAAAGCATGCTCGCCGACCAGGTTGGCGAAAGCGAGATTGCCGGCACCGTGACCATCGGCGCGATCGTCTCCGCAATGGGCGCGCTGGCCACCAGCGTGGTCGAGCTGAAGTCGCAGTATCCCGCGCTGGATATCCGCATCATGAATGGCCGTCAGCTCGAACTGCAGGCCAAGGTGCTGGAAGGCGAACTGGACGCCGCCATCCTGATCGAAATGCCCAGGCCCGAGACACGGGAAGCCACCTGGACGCATCTGTACGACGAGCCGCTGATGCTGATTGCCAGCGCCAGGGCCGCACCGCCCGGAGCGGACGCCGTCGCCCTGCTGCGCACGCAGCCTTTCATCCGCTTCGACCGCGCCGCGACCACCGGCATCAAGATCGACCAGCTCCTGCGCCGGTGCGACGTGCAGCCGAACGAAATCGTCGAGATGAATTCGCTGCCCGCCATCGTGGAACTGGTGCGGCAGAACGCGGGCGTCTCGATCGTGCCGGTGCTGCACAACTTCGCGTGGCGCAGCGACGCGGCGCTACGCCTGTTGCCGATTCCGGGAAAGCAGCTCGAGCGCCGCGTCGGCATGCTGGAGAGCACCGGCCGGCTCTATATCACTTCGATCATCCGCGAGCATTTCGTCCGCAAGCATTGCGGCTGACGCGTGGCCAGCCCCGCGCGGGCATTCGATCCGTGCCGAAGCCCATGGGCAAGGGCGCCGGATACGGAGCGCGAGCCGGCTCCCGCCCCGGTTCGTCACTCGCTGGTCACGTTGGCCCTCTTGACCAATGCCGCATAACGCGCCGCTTCGCTCTGGAAGAACTTGGCGGCCGCTTCCGGGGTGCCCGGATTGATCGTATTGCCCTGCTTCTTCATCGCATCCAGAACCTCCGGGCTGGTGAATGCCTTTGCAAACAGCGCCTGGATGCGCCTGGCCTCGGCGGGCGGCAGGCCTGCCGGGCCCACGACGGCAAACCATCCCTCGACGGCATAGTCCGGCAGGCCTTGTTCAGCGATGGTGGGGATCTCGGGCGCCGCGGGCGAACGCGTTGCGCCGCAGAGACCGATCGCGCGCAGCATGCCGCTCTTCAGGTGCGGTGCGACGGCATTGAGCGCCACCACGCCCATCTCCACCTGGCCGGCGATCAGGTCGGTGATCATCGGCCCGGTACCCTTGTAGGGAACGTGGCGGGCCTTGACGTGCGCCTCCTCGAGGAACATTTCGGCGGCGAGCTGGATGATGGTGCCATTGCCTGACGATGCATAGTTGAATGCATCCGGCCTGGCCTTCAACAGCGCAACGAGTTCCTGGACGTTCTTCGCCGGAACCTTGGGATTGACCACCAGCACCAGCGGCGTCGAGCCGATCACGCTGATCGGCGTGAAGTCCTTGATCGCATCGAACGGCATCTTCTTGTAGACGCTGGGGTTGATGACGTGGTTGTTGGAAACGAGTCCCAGCGTGCTGCCGTCGGGCGGGGCCTTGGCCACCGCGGCTGCGCCGGCTATGCCGCCCGCGCCGGGAATGTTCTCGATCACCACGGGCTGTCCGAGGTTCCTGCCCAGCGAGGGGCCGGCAGCGCGGGCGATGGCGTCCACGCCCGAGCCGGCGCTGATCGGCAGGATCAGGCGCACCGGCCGGCCGGTGCCTTCGGCCGCCGCCGGAGCGGCCGGGACGGCGAGCGCGAACGCCAGCGCCGGGATAGCGATGCCGAGTACTGCCCTGCGTGAAAGAAAGGGGGCCATGCTTGTCTCCAGATATTTTTCTGTTCTGATCCGTGCGGCTGCGGGAGCCGTCCGGCAAGGCGGAAGGATTTCAGCCAGGCGTGTGCGCACGCAGGGCGGAAAGGATTTCCTCGTTGTGCTCGCCGATGCCCGGCAAGGGCATGCGCACGCCCGGGCGCCGGCCATCCATCATGAGTGGCAACAGCACGACGTCGGTGGTGCCGCCATCCTCGGTCTGCATCGGCGCCAGTCCCCCGCTCGCCTTGAGGTGCGGATCGTCGAGAAGCTGTTCCGGACGCACGATGGGCGCATAGGGAATGCCGGCGGCTTCAAGCCTGGGCGTGAGTTCGTCCACGCGATGATGCTTGAGAATCTCGCCAAGCCGTGCCAGCAAGGCCGGCCGCACGGCCACGCGCATGGCGTTGGTGGCGAATGCAGGGTCGGCGGCGAGATCGGGCCGTTGCAGCACCTCGCACAGGTTGTTGAACTGCTTGTCGCTCACGGCGCCGATGAACAGCTGCTCGTCTGCGGCCAGCGTGAAGACATCGTAGACGCTCCATGCGGACACGCGGGACGGCATCGGCGGCGGCGGCTCGCCGGTCATCGAAAACTGCTGCATATGCTGGGACGACAGGAACACGCAATTCTCGAACAAGGCGCTCTGCACTTCCTGCCCCTTGCCGGTGCGCTCGCGCTCGCGCAGGGCGGCCAGCACGCCGATGGCGCCGAACATGCCACCCATGATGTCGTTGACCGAGGTGCCGGCGCGCAACGGGCGGCCCTTTGGCCCGGTCATGTAGGAAAGACCGCCCATCATCTGCACGACCTCGTCCAGGGCCAGCCGGTTCTCATAGGGACCGGGAAGAAAGCCCTTGTGGGAGACGTAGATCAGCCCGGGATACTTCGCCGAAAGCGTCGCATGGTCCAGCCCGCATTTGGCCATCAGGCCCGGGCGGAAATTCTCCAGCAGCACATCGCACTGGCCGGCCAGTTCTGCCGCCGTGGCCTGCCCCTGCGGGGTGGTGATATCGATGACGACGCTTTTCTTGTTGCGGTTGAACGAGCGGAAGAAACCGATACCCAGCCCGGGAAGGTTGCGCGTCTTGTCGCCGCCCGGCGGCTCGACCTTGATGACTTCGGCGCCGAGATCGGCCAGGATCATGCCGCAGGTCGGGCCCATCACCATATGGGTGAACTCGAGGACGCGGATGCCGGCAAGCGGCAAGGGGGAATGTTCAGTAGGCATGGGTCGCTCTCAGGCGGTCACGGCATCGGCAAGCGACGCGGAAAAGGTCTTGGGCAGGCCGGCGCGCCACAGGGTGCCGTGCAGGGTTTCACCGTCCAGCCAGCCGGCCACGCGCGCGCGCAGCGCAAGCAGCTTGCCGATATCGGCGCCGGTCGCGAATCCCATGCTCGCGAGCATGAAAGCCAGGTCTTCGGTGGCGACATTGCCGCTGGCGCCGGGGGCGTGCGGACAGCCGCCGATCCCGGCAAGGCAGGCATCAAAGCGCGTGACCCCGGCTTGCAGGGCGGCACAGACGTTGGCCAGGCCGAGGCCGCGCGTATCGTGGAAATGGCCGCACCAGAAGCGCTCGCCGGCAATGGCCCGGGCGCGCTCGAACAGGCTTCGCACCATGGCGGGATCGGCATAGCCGACCGTGTCCGCCAGGCTGACGCGGTCGGCGCCCGCATCCAGCAAGGCCTGCATCAGGCGCAGTACTTCTTCCGGGTCCACGCGGCCCTGTATCGTGCAGCCGAAGGCCGTGCCGACGCCACCTTCGATCAGCGTCCGGGAGCCGGCCGCGTCGCGCGCGGCGCGGATCCGGCCCACCTCGGCCACCACTTCGTCGGGCGTCTTGCGCAGGTTGGCCAGGCTATGCGCATGGCTGGCGGAAAGCGGCACCAGCATCAGGTCCGCGCCGCTGGCGATGGCGTTCTCGGCGCCGCGCAGGTTCGGCACCAGTACCGAGACGAACAATCCCGGCATGGACCTGGCGAAGTCCACCAGTTCCGCGGTATCGGCCAGTTGCGGCAGCAGCCTGGCCGGCACGAACGAGCCGACCTCGATCTCGCGCTGGCCAGCGGCGTAGGCAGCCTGGATCCATTCGCGCTTGGCGGAGGTAGGCAGGATGGTAGCGATGCTTTGAAGGCCGTCGCGCAGCCCCACCTCGCGGATCACCGCCTGGCGGGATGTGCTGTTGGTCGGTGTCGTCATGCGGTCTGTCTCCACAGGTGGCTCCGGGGTTCCGGCTCGATAGGCGAACTGTATGCCGTTCCCGACGAGGCCAGAAGCGGTATTGGAGCAGCACTAACGTTCCGGATCGGAATGTCTCCGCCTGAAAACGTCGGGATCAGCCATTCCACAACGCCGCAGGGATTCCCGAGCTGAGCAATGATGATGAGAATTTCGCGTAAGATTTCCACATCGGAAACTCTGGCAAGGCCTGCGGATGCGTGACCTGGACCTCACCTCGCTGCGCCTGTTCGCCGCCGTTTGCGAGACGCGCAATATGGCGCGCGCCGGCGAGCAGCAGCACATCGTGGCGTCGGCCATCAGCAAGCGGCTGGCGCAACTCGAAGACACCGTGGGCGTCACACTGTTCGAGCGGCGCCGGCGCGGCGTGATCCCGACCGCGGCCGGGGAGATCCTGCTCGAGCACGCGCGCGCCATGCTGGCGGCGGCCGATCGCGTGGAGCGCGACATGGCCGACCACGGCAAGGGCATCAAGGGCCAGGTCCGGCTGCTGGCCACCGTGTCGTGCATGGCCGAATCCCTGCCCGACGATATCGCGGGCTTCCTGCAGGTACCGGCGCACCGGGATATCCGCGTCACCATGGAAGAAAGCCTCAGCCGCGACATCGTCAGGTCCCTGCGCGAAGGCTCGGCATCGCTGGGGATCTGCTGGGATGCCGCGGACCTAGAAGGATTCCAGACCCGGCCCTACCGCACCGATGCCCTGGCGGCGATCGTCCATCCCTCGCATCCGCTGGCCAGCCGCGCGGATTGCACTTTCGCGCAGACGCTTGACTACGACCACATCGGCATGCCGGGGCAGACTGCGGTGCACACCATGCTGGCGCGCGCCGCGGCCATCATCGGCAAGCCGATGGCGTACCGGGTGGTGGTGTCCTCCTTCGATGCCACGCTTCGCTGCGTCCGCGCGAACCTTGGCCTTACCATCGTGCCGCGCGAGGTGGTCGAACCCGTTTCGGCCAGCTTTGGCGTGCAGGTGATCCCGCTCACCGATGCGTGGGCGCAGCGGCGTTTTGCGATCTGCTTTCGCGACGAGGCGAGCCTGTCGCCGGCGGCACGATTGCTGGTGGACTTCCTGATAGCAAGAGCCGCATCCTGACAGGGGCCCGCCAGCCTGGCAAAACCCCGCAATCACGCCGGGGCCGGTCTTTTAAGTCTCGCTTAAGTCTCGGCCCCTAGACTGACAACACTCAAGACAACCCGGACAGGTGGTGCCATGACCCCCCAAGAGATGCAGGCGCTGGAAGGCTTCCTGGCGCAGTTGACCCAGGCCCGAGCAGGCGCAAAGGACCCCCAGGCAGAGGCGCTCATCGCCGATGCCGTCGCCAGGCAACCGGATGCCGCGTACCTGCTGGTACAGCGCGCCATCCTGCTTGACCATGCGCTGATCGCGGCAAAGGCCCAGATCTCTACGCTGCAGGCGCAGTTGCAGATGGCGCAGGCCAGCGGCTCCAGCCGCTTCCTCGCCCAGGAGAACGCCTGGGGAAGCAGCGCCAATGCCGTCAACAATTTCGGCAATGTCGGCAATGTCGGCAATGTCGATCCGGCCGCGGCGCGCCCGGTGATGCCGGCCCCGTCGGGCATGCCTGTCTCCGTATCGCCACCGGCCCAGCCGGTACAGGTGCAGGCACAGCCTCCCCGGCCCGGCTTTCTGGGCGGCGGCCTGGGAAGCACGCTGGGCGGCATCGCAACCACGGCCGCCGGCGTAGCCGGAGGCGCGTTCCTGTTCCAGGGCATCGAGAACCTGTTCCATCGCAATAGCGGGAACGGGAGCGGGAGCGGCTTTCTCGGGCAGCCCGCCGCGGGCGCGCTGCCGGCCGAGTCGACCGTGGTCAACAACTACTACGGGAATGACGACCGCTCGTCGGGCGATGCCCTTGATGCGGGGCTGAGTCGCGGCCTGCCGGATGACGGCGCGGGCAGTGACGACTTCCTGGACGACGACATATTCAATGCCTGACGCGCCCGTCCCGGCGTGAGCGGGGCCGGCGGCTCATGGCCATGCCTCGCATGGCCATGGGCCGCGGCGCCGGGCCCTACTCTTCCTCGTAGCCCTTTCTCAGTTTCTCGTCGACCAGCTTGTCCATTTCACGCCGGGCCCTCTCGTGCGTGTCGAACACCTTCAGGACAGACTGGCCATTCGTGCCGATACGGCCATAGCTCACCGTCATTTCCATTGCGCTCACCGAGATGCGCCAGAACTTCCTCGAGCTGCCTTGCTCGAAGCGAAACCGACGGACCAGGGACGTAGCGGATGCGCCGGGTCCGGCAGCCTCGCCAGGCAGCGCCGGCGAGACCCGGGCGGGATCCGGCGCGCCTGCGCCACCGGGGGACGGCGGGCCGTCGTCCGCTTCGGCATCCGGCGGCGCCTCTTCTTCCTCCCCGACAGTGCCGGCGAGACTGGCCTCGATGCGCGACAGCACGGCTTCCGGATCGCGTATCCAGTCCTTGCCCGGTATGTCGATCACGCGCCAGCCGAAATTGCGCAGGATGGTCGGCCGGAACACGTAGCGCTCCCGCGCGTCGGGCACCTCGGCATCGGGCGCGTCCAGCAGGATCGCCAGCGCATAGTGCCCGCCGGTCGCATCGGCAATGGCCAGGTCGCACCGGAAGCGCGATCGCCCCACATGCTCATGCACGTCGTGCCCGCGCGCGCGCAGCGCCGCCGCGATGGCGCGGCGAACCGGATCCTCCGGGGCCGCCCGGGTAAAAGCGCCCTTGGCGCCGGGATTGAGCCCGCCCAGCACCAGCTGCGAGCGCTCCGACTCGCCATGCGCGCTGGCGTGGGCGAACTGCAGGAACGCGCGCAGCGCCGCGGCGCCATCGTTATGCACGTTGGTGATCGCCTCGGCATGGATGGTCGAGACCACGGCCATGCGGTGGCGGGCCCGGCTGAAGATGACATTGAGCCGTTTCTCGCCGCCGCGCTGGTTGATCGGGCCGAAGTTCATCAGCATCTTCCCGTCCGGCCCCGGGGCATAGCAGATGCTCAGGATGATGATGTCGCGCTCGTCGCCCTGTACGTTTTCCAGGTTCTTCACGAACAGGCCGTTGAACTGGTCCTCGTCCTCGCGCACATATTCACGCTCCAGCCGCATCGCGAAATCCGCATCCTCCAGCGCCAGCACTTCCAGCGCTGCCTCGATTTCGCCCTGCTGGGCTTCCGAGAAGGCCACGATGCCGATGCTCAGGCCAGTCCCGCGCCGCAGGAGCTCGCGCACCATGGCGGCGATGTAGCGTGCTTCCGGCACATTGCGCCGCTGCGCGTAGACGCCGTCGTCGATACGATGAAAACTGACCGGGCGCGCCATCACATGGTCCACGCCGGCAATGACCGGGTCCCCGGCATCGAAGCGGGCATCGGCCGGCGCCTGGCCGGCCTGCTCCAGCATGCGGTCGGGAATGGTGACCAGGCGCCCCTCGTAGAAAGCCGCATTGGAGAAGCTGATCAGCGTTTCGTGCCGGCTGCGATAGTGCCAGGCCAAAAGGGTCGCGGGCAGGTTGCGCGCCGCCTGGTTCAGCAGGCTGTCGGCATCCAGGCTGATGGCGATCCGCTCGCCCTCTTCCTGGACGATGATCTCGTCCGCGTCCTCCGCGCCGGCAGCCGAGAAGAAGCTGGTCGGGGGCAGCTGCATCTCGTCGCCCACGACAACCACCTGCGACGCGCGGCTCAGCGCCGGCACGGCTTCCTCGGTGGGGATCTGGCTTGCCTCGTCGAAGATCACCACGTCGAACAGATCCGGCGAGAGCGGCAGCGTATCCGACACCGAGAGCGGGCTCATCAGCCAGATCGGCTTCAGGTCGTTGATCACCAGGCCGGTTTCGTCGTCGGACAGGTCGCGGATGGAGCGGTAGCGCATGCTCTTGCCGAACTCGTGCTCCAGCTCCCGGCGGCCGGTGGCATAGCGTTTCTTGAATTCCTTTCCGGCCGGATCGAGCTGGGTGGCCGACAGCGACGACTGCCGCACGTGCTCGCTGAACTGGCGATGCAAGGTCGCCCGCACCTGGCGTGCGTTCTGCTCGAGCACGCTCTTCTCGCCGTGGGCCACGCCGCGCGCCGCCGCAGCCAGTGCCGCGCCGTCGAAGCGGGCCAGCTCCGGCGCTTGCCGCTCCAGGCGTTTGAGCGCCTCGTCGGCCACCAGCGCCTCCAGCTCGGCCGGTGCGTAAGGCAGGGTCTGCAGCGCCCCGGCGTATGCCGCGCCGGCGGCGTGCGTGGCGCGCAAGAGCGGCAGCAGGTCCGGCAGTTCCTCCAGATCTTCGCGCAGGTCGCGCAACAGCTCGGCCAGGTCGTCCAGGGTGGCCGCATCGGCAACGGCGAGGCCCGCGCGCACGCGCTGGGCCAGCTTTTCCAGGGCTTGCTGCATCGATGCTTCGGCCTGCGCGGCCACGACCGGGTCGACGGCATTGCGCAAGTGCCCGGCCAGGCGACGGCTGATGCCGGACGAGGCGACGCGTTGCCGCAGCTCGTCCAGCGCCTGCAGGAACGATGGCATGGAGGGTACGCCGTAGCGGGCATGGAAGGCAGCGTCCGCCTGCGCGAGCGCCGCGGCGGCGGCCTGCTCCGCCGCCAGTGCTGCGAGCACCTTGGCATAGCCGGGGTGGATCGCATGGCGCGAGAAATCATAGCGGCGCTTGAGCTCCGCGCGCAGCCGCCACCACGCCGGCTGCAGCCAGCGCATCAGGGAGCCCTCGTGCCTGCGGACCAGGTCCAGCGCCGAAGCCGTGTCGTCCGGGCTCAGCTTGTCGCGCCACTGCGTGGTCGCGGTGGCAGCCTGGGCAAGCGCCGCGGTCTTCTGCTCGAGCTGCGCGCGCGCGCCTGCCAGCTCCGTGGCCGCCGGCGAGCCTGCATCCAGCAGGACCAGGTGGCCGGCCAGGTGATGGTCGAGCAGCCATCGGCTTTCCTGCGCAATGGCCAATGCATCCGTCAGCGAGGTGCCGCCGTCCGCCAGGCGGGCGGTATCGTCGAGCACCGCATCCAGCTGGTCGAACAGGGCTTCGCACTCATCCACCAGTTGCCTGGCCCGCCCGAAGGCGCGCTCATCATCGAGCAATCCGCGCGCAAGCCGGGCAAACGGATGCTCGGCCAGGCTGCGTACGCCAAAGCGCTCCACCAGGCTGCGATGCAGGCGCTGGGCCAGGTCCCGGTGCTTGGTCCAGGTGGCCATGGACGGCAGCAGCTCGCGCTGCGCCTGGTCGGGCGCGGCCGGGGCCGGCGGCAATTCGGCCAGGCGGCGCACCAGCGACCGGATCGTGGTGCCCAGCGACGCTGGCAGGTCCGCCATCGCTTGTTCGAAACGTTCGATGCGCGCCTGCTGCCGTTCCAGCGTGGCCAGGGTCTCGTTGCGCTGGTCCCGCAGCCGTTCGCTGTCGTGCGGCTGCGCGATCCAGCGCTCGTAGCAGGCGCGCAGATCGGTGACGAATGCCTTCTTGTCGGTCTGCGAATCGTGGATCAGGCAACACAGCTCGCCCAGCCCGCTCTGTTTCAGGCGATGGAAGACCACATCCAGCGCGGCGCGCTTTTCGCAGACGAACAGGACACGCAGCCCGCGCCCCGCGTAGTCCGCAATCAGGTTCGTGATGGTCTGCGACTTGCCCGTGCCGGGCGGCCCCTGGATGATGAAGCTGCGCTGGCTGCGGGCCAGGCTGACGGCGGCGTTCTGCGTCGCGTCGGAAGGCACCACGTTCCACTGGTCGCGGATGGCGATCGGCGCCACCGCCCCGGTGTCGACTTCCCGCGGCTCGATCGAGAACACCCGGTCGAATGCCGGATTGCTGGCTTGCTCCTCCAGCAACTGCGAATAATCGCGCACCAGCGACATCTTCCGATAGTTGAAGTTCGCCAGCGTCACCTGGGTCAGGTCCAGGTCCCACGCATAGCGGTGCCCCTCGGACTCCTGCAGCGCGTAGCCGACCTGTTCGGTTTCTGCTGCCTCTGCTGCCCCTGCGGCCTCTTCCGCCGGCGGCGCTTCCGCCATGCGGGCATGGCGCGGCCCCGCCACCGGCATGGCGCCGGCCTGGAAACGCTGCGGCAAGGGGCTCGGCCGCACCAGCGACTCGAACAGCGCCTGCCCCAGCGGACGGTAGTCCTGCGGGTCATAGCTGTAGTCGGGCAGGCTGGCCAGCCCCGCGCGCGGCGCGCGGCTTGCGCCGCGCCGGCGCTGGAACTGCTGCATGCGCTGCATGGCTTTCTGGCGCACCAGCCTGATGGCTGGCTTTTCCAGCAGGCGCAGCTCCACCGAGGGCTCCGACTGCCGGATCTGGGCCAGGATGTCCGCGTGCACCTGCGCGATCGTGGTCTTCTGCAGGTCGACGGTGGCGGGCAGCCGGATATCGTAGAGCTGGCGCAGGTAGTGTCGCAGGACCGGGTTGAACTCTGCCTCGGCGTCCTCGCACTGGATCACGTACTGGTCGCGCACGCCCTTCCTGCGGGTGAGCTCGACCGGCATCCACAACAGCGGCGTGGTGATGCGTTCTTCAGGCGCCTCCTTGAGGTTGTGCCAGCGCAGGAACGCCACCACCAGCCGCAGATTGCCGAAGCCGTACTCGGCGCGGTCGCGCCGGGTTTCCTGGATCAGGCGGTCGAGCGCTACCGGCAGGTAGGGCTGGTCCTCGAAGCGCAGCCAGTGATGCAGGTTCACCGCGCTGCCGGAGGCAACGTCGGCGGCGAAGGGGCCGCCCCAGGTGCAGATATGCTCCGCCCGGATGCTCTCGACCTGGAGCATCATCGGCACGCTCGCCACGGTGAGGTTCACGGTGGCCACGCCGGGCCGGAAATGCAGCAGGCGGTTGCGGCGCGAGAGATCGAAGAGGCGATCGCGCAGATGCGACAGGACCGCGGTGCGGCGCGGCGCCAGGCCCGTCGCCCCGGCCAGCGCGCGCTCGATGTCCAGCGCGGCCGGCTGGTCGCGCCACGCCTGGAGCCTGCGCGCCAGGCCCGACAGGTCGGTGGCGCGCTCGTGGCGGTTAAGCGCCGTCATCTCCACGATGACGCTGGCCACCACCGGATTGAGCCGGTCGTTGAGCTGGAACAGGTTGCGCCGGTGCGCGGCGAACCGCTCCACATCGTGCGCATCGTCGAAGTCCAGGCCGCACGCCAGGCATGCCAGCATCAGCCCCAGGCGGAAGATGTCGGTGATCTCGTCGTGGTGGCCGACCATGATCTCCCAGCTCGCCAGGCCCGGCAGGTAGACCGGACGCGAAATGGGCGCTTCGAGGTCCGGCTGCACATCGAGATCGGCAATCTTCTCGCCGGTGCCGGCGTCCGAGGACTTGCGCAACTCCCCGACGATATTGAGCGCCGAGCCGGGCTGCGGCTGCACGCGATGCACGGCGCCGATGTCCATCCTCGGCCGCTCGCCGCCCGGCTGCCGCAGCTGCAGCGCGCCGGACTCGCCCAGGACGACCGAACCCGCGTCCAGCGTCGCCACCCTGCCTTCGGCATGGAGCCTCGCGACCTCCCCGAACAAGGGAAGCACCAGCACCAGCACATCGTCCGTGGTCAGGGCGGCGCCGTCCTGCGCATCCACCAGGGACCGGAACGAGCTGGGCTCGCCTGTTGCTGCATCTGCCACGTCATTCATGCGTCTGTTGCCTTCGCCAGTTGCTTGTTCAGCCTGTCCAGGTCGCGCTTGCCGAAACGGGCATCGCGCTTGAGGTTGAGCTGCAGTGCCTCGAGGGTGCCCAGCGTGCGCGCGGTCCGCGCGGCATGCAGCAGCGCGGCATCGCGGATATCCGGATCCACCAGGGCGACGTCGAGCATCAGCGCATTCAGGTAGTGGCGCACGCTGTCATCCACCTGCGCGCTCTCGAAGGCGGACAATGCCGCCGGCGCCTCGGTGGCCGACCAGTCGGGGAACAGCGCGCGCACCTGGTTGGCCACCGCCTCGGTACGCAATGCGCCATCGGCCAGGAAGTGAGTGAGAAAGCCCCGCGTGAGCGCCGCCAGCCTGAGCTGGCCCGGCAGGTCGAGCCTGTCCAGCGCCAGCGGCCCCTGCAGCCTGCGCTCCAGCCATGCGTTCAGGTCCCCCGCGCCCTGCCACCACAGGTCGAGCGCCCGCGCCCGGATAAAGGTCTCCGGATGCGTTGCCGCCGCGGTCGCGCCGGCGTCGGCGGCGTCGACCTCGCTGGCCTGCCGCAGATACGCGGCGGCATCGGCGCTGGCAATGCCGGTGTGTACCTTGACCAGCGTGGACACGGCCGGGGCGACCGCGCCCGCCGCCACCGCACCGCCACGATCGGCGAACAGCTCGGTATGCAGGTAGTAGCGCCGCGCGGTCTCGTGGTGGCTCGCCGCGGAGGCCGCGGCCGCCATCGCATCGTTGAGGATGCGCTCGGCGGTGTGGAAGGCGCCCTCGTCGCATGACCAGAGCAGGTAGTGGGACAGTTCATGGCCGAACAGGGCCAGCAATTCTTCCTGCGTCAGGTGTTCGAGCACCGGCCCTTGCAGGATCACATGGACTTCGCCCGGCACGAACAACAGCGAGGCATTCATCTGCTGCCCGCCCGACTGGTAGATGCTGGCCGGCGCGGAGATCCCGAGCCGCTGCATCACCAGGCCGAGCGCTGCGTGCACCTCCGGATGCGCCGCGGCATCGAGACGGTAGGTATCGCGCAACAGGTGCGCACGGACCTCGGCCACATGCTCGTCCCGCACCTTGAAGGAACTCGCCCACGCCCACACATCGGGCTCCTGGCTTTTCAGGTAGTCAACCACGGCCAGGTGATAGGGAAGCGGGACCAGTGCACTGGCGTCCGGCAAAGCTGAATCCATCCCGTCGATTTCCTTATAGCCAAGTCTGGCGCGGCCTGCCGCATCGTCATTCAACGGCAAGGGGCCTGCGCCTCAAGCCACGAAGATACCCGATCCGCTGCCATGACAAAAGCGGGGCCGGCGCCGCTGCCCGCCGCGGTCTGCCCCGCGCCATCATCAACACGGTCATCAGCACCCCCATCAACGGCTGCGCTCCGCCAGCAAGGCGCTCATCCGCTGCGCAAGCGGCGAGACATAAGCGCCAGCCCGGGTGATCACGCCCACGCGCCGGCGCAGGTCCAGTTCCTCGACGCCCACGTCCAGCGCATGCAGTCCGTTCAGCATGGCCTCGTCCCCCCCGCCCGATATGCTCAGCATGCGCGTGCCGCGCATCAGGTGGAACAGCGACGCGCTGCCGAAGTCCGTTTCGATCCGCAGGTTCGGCCCGGCGAGTCCGCGCTCGCGGAAGGCCGCGTCGACCAGCTGCCGCAATACGATATGCGGCTCCGGCAGCAGCCACTCCTCGCGGGCCAGGTCCGCCAGCGTCAGCTTGCGGCGGCGCTGCAGCGGGTGGGCTTCGTCGGCCACCACGACGAGCCGGTCGTCGAACAGTTCCTGTACCGCGAACTCGCTCGCGCGCTGCATGGGTACCGGCGCGACGGCCAGGTCCAGTTCGCCTGCGATGAGAAGGTCCATCAGCTCCCGCGCAAGACGGCGGCGCAGGCGCAGCTTCGCCACCGGCCGTTCCCTGACGAGTTGCCGGCAGGCTTCCAGCACGAGCGCATTGGGCATGGAGGGCGAATAGCCCAGGCGCAGGATGCCCTGCTCGCCCGTGCGTACCCCCTGCATTTCCTTGATCGCATCGTCGTACTCCAGGCGGATCCGGCGCGCGCGCTCCATGAATTGCACGCCGGCCTGCGTCGGGACCATGCCGTTGGCGGTGCGCTCGAACAGGGGCAGGCCGATCTGCGCCTCCACCCGCTGCACGGCCTTGCTCAGGGCCGGCTGGCTGATGCCCAGCGTTTCCGCGGCGCGCCCGATGCCGCCGTGGGCACTGACGGCCAGCACGTACTCCAGATCCCTTGTCTCCATCTCGGCATTCCAGTTGGTTATGACTTTATAGCCAACGCAGCATTGTAGTGATGCCTCTCATCTTACAGACTGTGCTCAAGAACTACTACGACTACGGAGACACCGATGAGCTTCGCTTTCTTCCTTCGCCGTGCCGCACGGTATTGGGGCGACAACGCCGCCGTGCTGTACCAGGACCGCGTGCTGACCTACCGCCAGCTCGACGAGCGCTCGACCCGCCTGGCCAACGCGCTGCTGGGCCTTGGCCTGGCCCGGGGCGACCGTGTGGCGGTCCAGTCGCGCAACCGCACCGAACTGGTCGAGATCGAATGCGCCTTGTACAAGGCCGGACTCGTCAAGGCGGCACTGAACCCGCGCTTCACCGCGGCCGAGGCATCCGACGTCGTGGAGAACTGCACGCCGCGCGTTCTGCTCGCCGGACCGGGCTACACAGGCTACTCGCCCGCCACGGCGGGCTTCGGCTCGGTCGAGACCTTCATTTCGATCGGCGGCCACGCCGCCGGCTATGGCGACTACGAGTCGCTCCTGGCCGCCGGCGGCACGACCGCACCGGAGATCGCGCCGGCCCCTGGCGACCTCGCCGTGCTGCATTTTTCCTCCGGCTCCACCGGCAAGATCAAGGYCGCCATGCAGAGCTACGGCAACCGCCTGGCGGCGCTGCGCAAGATGCTGCTCGGCATGGACAAGCCGGCGCGGCCGGGCGACCGCCTGGCTTTGATCGGGCCGGTCACCCATGCCTCGGGCATGCTGATGCAGCCCTACCTGTATGCCGGCGCGACGCTGGTGCTGTTCGACAAGTTCGAGCCCGCGCATTTCCTTGCCGAGGTCGCCAGGCTGCGCATCACCCATGTGTTCATGGTGCCGGCCATGATCAATATGCTGCTGGCGGAGCCGACGCTGGCCAGCGCCGATCTGGGCAGCCTCAAGACGCTGGCCTATGGCGCGGCGCCCATGGCGCCGGCGCGTATCCGCGAAGCGTGGGAGCGCATCGGCCCGGTCCTGTCGCAGGGCTACGGCGCCAGCGAATCCACCTCCGGCGTGACGCGGCTGTCGACCGCCGACCATGCGGATGCGCTGGCGCGCCGCCCGCAGCGGCTGGCCTCCTGCGGGCGCGCGCTCGGGGAAACGGAGGTGCGGGTCGTCGACGACCACGGCCAGGAAGTGGCCGGTGACGAGATCGGTGAGCTGATCATCCGTGGCGAAGACGTCTTCCAGGGCTACTGGGGCGAGCCGGAGCTGAGCCGCGAAACCCTGGTCGACGGCTGGCTGCGCACCGGCGACCTCGCCCGCGTCGACGAGGAAGGCTATATCTACCTGGTCGACCGCAAGAAAGACATGATCATCTCCGGCGGCTTCAACGTGTACCCGACCGAGGTCGAGGCGGCCCTGTACCTGCACCCGGACGTGCTGGAAGCCTGCGTGATCAGCGTACCCGACGACACCTGGGGCGAGAGCGTCAAGGCGGTGGTGACGCTCAGGCCCGGCCGGCAGGCAAGCGCGGCCGACCTCATCGCCCATTGCCGCGCGCGCATCGCCGACTACAAGTCGCCGCGCTCCGTCGACTTCGTTGGCGAGCTGCCCAAGAACGCCAGCGGCAAGCTGGCCCGCAAGCTGGTGCGTGAACAGTACTGGCAGGGTGTCGCCCGCCGCGTCAATTAGCCAACCGGTCAACCAGTCAATTCGTCAACCAGTCAATGCGACATCCAAGGAGAACGGCATGTTCGATAACCTGAGCAACCCCGTGCTGGCCGAGACCCGCGCCGGCATCCGCCGCTATATCGAAGAGGAATTGCTGCCGCTCGAGAAGGAACTCGGGCTCGGCTCCGAAGACGCCTGGCCGAAGGAGGTGCTGCGCGGCGTCTGGCGCCGCTCCAGCGAGCTGGGACTCTATGCGGCCTGCCTGCCCGCCGAACTGGGCGGCAAGGGCCTGAACATCGCCGAGCAGTGCGCGCTCAAGGCGGACCTCGCCGTCAGCGGCGCCGTGCTGGCACCGCATGTGCTGGGAGACCTGGGCGGCCCGCCGCGCGTGGGCAATATGCTCAAGTACGCGACGCCCGCGCAACTGGCGCGCTACTTCCAGCCGGTGATCCGCGGCGAGAAATCAACCTGCTTCGCGCTCACCGAGCCGCATTCGGGTTCGGACGCGCAGAGCATCACCACGAGCGCCGTCGCCGATGGCGACGAGCTGGTCATCAACGGCCACAAGCACTACATCAGCGGCGCGCCGTTTGCCGATTTCGCCATCGTCATGTGCGTCACCGACGCGGCCGCCTCGCCGCCGGCGATCACCGCCGTGCTGGTCGACCTGGACCTGCCCGGCGTCACGGTCAATACCGACTACGTGCCGATGTCGGGCCAGCATATCGACGCCGATATCCGCTTCGAGAACGTGCGGGTGCCGCGCGCCAACATCTTCGGCGGCGAGGGCAACGGCTTCAAGCTCGGCATGTCGCGCATCAATGTCAACCGGCTGCTGCACTGCCCCACCATGCTGGGGCTGGCGACCAAGGTCTATGCATCGTCGGTGGAGTACGCCGGCAGGCGCCGCCAGTTCGGCGGGCCCATCGCGCGATTCCAGGCGATCCAGCACATGCTGGCCGACATGGCGGCCGCGCTGTGGGCCTGCGAAAGCATGATCGCGCAGACCGCCATGCTGGCCGATGGCGGCGCCGACCTGCGCATGAAGGCTGCGGCGTGCAAGCTGTTTGTCTCGGAGCGCTGCTTCGAGGTGGCCGACAAGGCGGTGCAGATCCACGGCAACGTAGGCGTGACGCGCGGCCACCCGGTCGAGCAGGCCTACCGCAAGCTGCGCATGTTCCGGATCTTTACCGGCACCAGCGAGATCCAGCGCAACACCATCGCCCGCGCGATCCTCGAACCCATGCAGGCGAAGGCTTGAGCGGGCCCGCTGCCCGGCAAGACCGCTGTTTGACAAAGACCGGCGCAGGAATACTGCGCAAGTTGCACGGAGACCACCCATGAACCGCCGATCCTGGCTTGCCACCGCAAGCGCGGCTGCCCTGAGCACCATCTGGACGCCGGCGCGATCCGCCGCGCCCTACCCCAGCCGCCCCATCCGGCTGATCGTACCGTTCCTGGCGGGCAGCGCGCCCGACAATATCGCGCGGACCCTGTCGGTGGAGCTCGGCTCGCAACTGGGCCAGCCGCTGGTCGTCGAGAACATGCCCGGCGCCGGCGGCGTGATCGGCGCGCTGGCATTGAAGCGCGCCGCCGCGGACGGGTACACGCTGGGCATTCTGGCGAATTCGCACGTCATCAACGTGCATATGTACCGCAGCATGCCCTATGACCCCGCGCGCGACTTCACGTCGATCGCCGCGCTTTCCGGCGGCCCGACCGCGCTCGTGGTGCCCGCCGATGCGCCCTACAAGACGGCCGCCGAGCTGTTCGCGGCAATGAAGCGCGCCCCCGGCAAGCTCAACTACGGTTCGGGCGGCAAGGGGAGCATCGCGCATCTGGCGGTCGAGGCGCTGCTGCACCAGACCGGCACCGAGGCGGTCCATATCCCGTACAAGGGCGCCACCGAGATCATCACCGCCATGCTCGGCGGCCAGACCCAATTCGGCATGCCGGTACTGAGCACGGCCACGCAGTATCTGCGCAACGGGCAGATCCGCGCGCTGGCGGTCTCGTCGGCCGCGCGCTCGGTGTATTTCCCGGCGATACCCACGCTCGCCGAGGCCTTGCCGCCCGGCGTGGTCATCGACAACTGGAGCGGCCTGTTCGCGCCTGCGCATTTCCCCGCCGAGCTGACCCAGCGGCTGTTCACGGCCGTCACCGCATTGCAGGCCGGCGGGCGCCTCGACGCACAGCTCAAGGCCAACGCGGGGGAGCTGCGCCGCAGCGCTTCGCCCGCCCAGTTCAACGGCATGGTGACTGCCGATACCACCCGCTACGGCAAGCTGATCCAGTCGATCGGCATGAGCGGCGATCTCAGCTGAAGCACATGGGAGCAAACCAGATCATGAAACCAGAGTGGTCCTGCCTGAAGGACGTCAAGATCGTCGATATCAGCCAGCTGCTGCCGGGCCCCCACGCCACCAGCCTGCTCATGCAGCTTGGCGCCGACGTCATCAAGGTCGAGCAGCCTGGCGTGGGCGATACCTCCCGCCAGCTCGGCCCTGCCGTGTATGCCCAGTTCAACCGCGGCAAGCGCTCCCACGCGCTCGACCTGAAATCCGCCGGAGGGCGCGCCGCGTTCCTGGAGCTGGTGCGCAATGCGGATGCCGTAGTGGAAGGATTCCGCCCCGGCGTGATGCAACGGCTCGGCCTGGGCTATGACGCCCTCGCCGAAGTCAATCCGGCCATCGTGCTGTGCTCCATCTCGGGATTCGGCCAGACCGGGCCCTACGCGGACCACGCCGGCCACGACCTGAACTACCTCGCGCTGGCCGGCTACTGGTCGGTGCCGGTGCAGGTCGAGGACAAGGTGTCCCGGCCGCGCGCCCGCATCTCCGACTACGCCGCCTCCGGCTACGCGGCGCTGGCCCTGGCCGTGGCCGTGATGAGCGCGCGGCAGCATGGGCGCGGGCAGCATCTGGATGTGTCCATCCACGACGCCGTCCTGTCCTGGACAGCCCATGGCGCATGGGCGGCACGCGACTACGAGGCACAGCCCCACGCATCGCCGACCGTCATGCCCGAGAACGACATCTTCGCCACACGCGATGGCCGCCATCTCGCCATGGGCATTCTCGAGAACAAGTTCTGGCTGAACCTGTGCGACGCACTCGGCGCGGCGTTTCCGGCCCTGCTCGACAGCCGTTTCGCTTCGCGCCCCGGGCGCCAGCAGCACAAGCAGGAAGTGCATGGATTGCTCGCCGGCATCTTCCTGGCCAGGACCCTGGCAGAGTGGACCGAAGTGTTCGGCTCGCTCGATATTCCCTTCTCCCCCGCACTGGGCGCGCGCGAGTTGTTTGCCGACCCCCACGTGCAGGCGCGCAATATGATCCGCCCCCTGCCAGGGGAAGACGCCATCACGCTGGGCTTCCCGGTCAGGTTCTCGCTGGGCTTGCCGGCCAGCGACGATCGCGTGGCGGCGCTGGGCGAGCACAACGCCGCGCACGGCGGCGAGGGCACACCACAGGCCTAGGGTTGCGCTGCGGGAGCGGCGGGTGCTTCAAGAACGGCTGCAACCGCCCTCCGGTGGCTTTGTCGCGGTGTTGCCCGGATCGTGCAAGGCAACGGTCATGCCCCCGGCCGGACCGGCGCAGCGCGACGCCGCTCCGGCCACGCTGGCGGTCAGCTTGCCGCGGCCCGGTTCTTCAGTCCCAGCACGTCGATGGGCTCGATGGAGGGGGCCTTGGCCAGCAGCGTATCGGCGTTCGCCATCAGGGCCTGGGCGATGGGTCCGTCCAAGTGCGCCTGGCGGGCCTCTTCGGTTTCGAAGGCATCGAAGATGCCGAAGGTCGTGGGCGACAGCCGCAGGGCAAACCAGATCGGCGTGGCCGCTTCCTGGTTGGCCATCGAGAGGCCGGCCGCGAGAAAATCGGCGACCGCCTGCTCCTTGCCCGGCCTGGCTTCGAGGCGGACGAAAAATGCATGCTTGATCATCTTGGTACTCCTGTCGGTGGATGGGTAGTGCCGCGCGGTGATGCCACTTTACAAGCTTGCGTTGCGCGCCAATACTGTCTCGATTGACAACTTTGATATCGATCCTGCCATGCGGATTGCCGTTCTCGTGCTGGAAGGCGTGTTCGATACCGGACTTGCCACCGTGCTCGACGCCCTGACCACCGCCAACCAGCTGGCGCAGGCGACCGGTGTGCAGACGCCGGGATTCGACATCACCCTGGTCGGCGTGCGCCCCACCGTGCACAGCGGACTCGGGATGCAGGTGCCGGTGCGGCCCGCCGCCGAGGCGCCCGCGCCGGACTGGGTGATCGTGCCTGCGCTGGGCGCCAAGATGCCCGATGCGCTGGTGCCCGCGCTCGGCCGTGACGACGTGGCCGACGCGCTGGCCTTGCTGCGCACCTGGGCGAGCGGCGGCGCGCGCATGGCCGCGGCATGTATCGGCACCTTCGTGCTGGCGGAAAGCGGATTGCTGGACGGACACGAGGCGACCACCACCTGGTGGCTGACACCGCTGTTCCGACAGCGCTACCCCGCCGTGCGCCTGGACGCCCATCGCATCGTGGTGCCGAGCGGCGCCGTGCTGACCGCCGGCGCGGCGCTGAGCCATGTCGATCTGGCGTTGTGGCTGATCCGGCAGAACAGCCCCGAGCTGGCGGCGCTGGTGGCCAGCTACCTGGTGGTGGATTCGCGCACGTCACAGTCCGCCTACATCATCGCCGACCACCTCGCGCACGCCGATCCGCTGGTGGAGCGCTTCGACCGCTGGGTGCGCGAGCGGCTCGATACGGCGATCATCCTCGACGAGGCGGCCGGTGCGCTGGCCATCAGCAAGCGCACCCTGTCGCGGCGCCTGTTCGACGTGCTGGGCAAGACCCCGGTCGAGTACATCCAGGACCTGCGCATCGAGCGCGCGGTACACCTGCTGAAAACGAGCAAGCACAGCGTGGACCGCGTCGCCGAGCAGGTGGGCTACGCCAGCGGTGTCACGCTGCGGACGCTGCTGCGCCGGCGGCTGGGCAAGGGCATCCGGGAGTTGCGGGCATAAGCGGCCAGCGCCGGCGTGCGCCGTACCTCCCGCGATGGATCTCGAAACCAGAAAACTGCCTTGCGGGCGGCGCCTCTTATCCGGCGCGTGGCGGCTGCCTACACTCCAGCCATCGCAAACAGCGTCAGCAAGGAGTGCTCACCATGTCGATCCGCAAGCTCGCCATCGTTCGATTTCAGGATGGCGCAGTGAGCGACGCAGGCTGGCGGGCCAGCGCCATGCGCGCCTCCACCCGCTTCATCAGGTGCTCCACCCACCCGCGCACCAGCGTATCCGACGCGACCGCCGGCAGCGAGCCGGCGATCACCCGGTACACCTTCTTGCGCCCGATCTTGGAGACCTTCGCCGGGTCCAGCCACTCGGGGTTGTCGACCAGCAGCAGCAACGTCTCAAGACCGATGACGATCGGCCAGATGCAAGCCAGCCGCAGGCGGACCGCCGACCCGGGAATCGCGAGCGTGTAGTCGAGCGCCGCGCGGTAGTGCTGCAGCGTCAGTTGCAGCAGATCAAACAGTAGCGGCCGCGCGCGCAGGGAATTGCCCGCCTGCAGCAGATCCTGCGGACTCAGGCCGTGCCGCTCCAGCGCCACCGCCGGGAGATAGCAGCGGCCGATGCGCAGGTCCTTGCCGCAGTCCCGCAGGACATTGGTCATCTGCAGTGCCTTGCCGAAGCGCACGCCCCGCTCGAGCATGGTCCCGGATTCACCCTTGAGGACGCCCGGCATGTGGGCGTAGGTCATCGTGGTCCAGAACTCGCCGACGCATCCGGCGACCAGGTAGGTGTACCGGTCCAGCTCCTCCATCTCCCGCAGTGCGACGATGCGGCCGGAGGATTCGTCAGGGAAGGTGCGCAGGTCGAATTCCATGCCGGAAGTCAGGGTCGACACGATTCCGCGCACGGCCTGCCGGTCCGACTCGCCGAGCTGGGGCAGGATCGCCAGCGCGGGACCGAGCGATTCGAGCAGGAGCTTCTCGTCGGACTGCTGCTGTTGGCCGGCGACCTCCTCCGTCATGCGGCGCATGAGCGCCGGATCGCCGGCGGCGCCGTTGACCTGGTCGCGAAAGGACAGCAGCAGGGCCAGCCGTTGCGCCGGCGGGATCAGCGATGTGTCTGCAATCGTGTCGGCGGCGCGCGCCAGCAGGTACGCCAGGCCGATGGGATCGCGCATCCCGGCCGGGAGAATGCGCAGCGTGAGATAGAAGGAACGCGATACGCCCTTCAGCAGCGGGCCCAGAAGAAAGGCCCGGGTTGGATTTGGCATGGACGGGGATGCGGCGGTGCCGGCAGATTTGGCTCCGCCGAATTGTATACGGCAAGCGCGCACCAACGGCGCACGCTTGCCGCTGGCGCGCCCCTACCAGCCGGCCAGGGCCTTGACGGCAGCCTCGCGCACCTGTTCCACCACGCCTTCGCGCCAGTCGTCGGCGTCGCCGTAGAAGGCGTGCCACATTGCCTGGCGGATCAGGTTGCGCTGGCCTTCGTCCGCTTCCGGATGCACGTGCAGCCAGTGGTCGCCGCGCAGCGCATCGAGGACTTCGCTCACCGGCAGGGTGCCGAATTCCAGGGCGATGCCGTTGTAGTCGAGCGCCGGCAGGGTCTGCGGCACGGCGAGCCACGCCATGCCGTTGAGATTGGGCGAAGCCGACGTGCCGTCGTAGATGGAGGTGACGTTGCTGCCCCAGATGCCACGCGCCTTCGCCAGCGGCTCGGCCTTGTCCGGCCCCATGTAGATGGGTTCGCCGTAGCCCCAGGGCCCCAGGCCGGTATGGATGTCGAGCCAGCGCAGCGCCTCGCGGCCGGCGCCAAAGCGCGCCAGGACGCGGCGCAGGGTGTAGTTGCTCCAGGTGGCCTTGCTGCCGCCGAAGAACAGGCCCTCCGGCGCGTGATACTGGCCCGCGCTCACGGCGGCCTGGTACCAGGGCAGGCCCTTCTCGGCCACGGTCTTCATCAGCGCGGCCTGGTCGCTCTCGGACGGCGGCCAGTGCCCGGGCAGCAGCATCGGTGCCACCTCGGCATAGGGCGCGTTCTCGGGCAGCGGCCCGGTGAAATCCATGAAATTGCGGTTGAGGTCGACGTTGTCCTCGTTGACACGCCGCATATGCGAGAAACCGTAGGGATTGACGGCGTGCACCATCAGCAACGCCACGCCGGCATCGGCGAAATCCCGGAGCAGGTCCGCATCGCCGAGCAGCGCGACCTGCGCGCCGGAGCCGCAATACCCCTCCACGCCGTGCATGCCCGAAGTGACCATGAGGAAGCGCCGGGCCTCGGCATCGCCCACCCAGGCGACATCCATGGCGAGCTCCTCGTCCGCGCAGCCACGCTTGGTGGGATGCGGGAAATCCGTCAGCGCGGCGCCGGCCGAGCGGGCGACCTCGCGGAATTTCTGCCTGGCTTCGGCATAACTGCGGGAAAAGCTGGTATGCAGGGACATGACAGCGGATTTCGCGCCTGGCGAGAAGTGTGGGGGGTGCCGCTATTAAACGCCAACTCGGCGGCTATTGCCATCAGGGCAGGCATCCCGGGCCATGCGCGAGGCCGCGGCCAGCCCGGCTGGCGGGCTAGCCCTTGTCCGCGCGGGCCTTGTCCGGTCGAGCCTTGTCCTGGCCGGCCTCGCGCAACAGCGGCGAGCGGAAGGCGTGCGGATGCAATTCGATGCCCGCCGCGGCAATCTGTGCTGCCGACAGCACCAGGTGGCGCGCCAGCCAGTCATGGATGCTGCGCAGGAAGCGCTGCTGCTCCAGGCGGTTGGATTCGCGGATCACGCGCTCGAGCTTGACGTGCGCGGTGTACACATCCAGCAGGTTCACGCTCTTGAGCTTGGGCGGCGTGGTAGCGCTGCGCTCGATGGCGAGGATGCGCCTGACCTGGGCCTCGGGCAGCTCGCCGGCCTCCAGGTAGGCCTGGTAGACCTCCTCCAGTGCCGGGAAGCGCACCGTAGGCTGCACGCGGGGCACGCCGGCCACCTTTTCCATGCGCAGCACGAGATAGCGGAGGGCCTCCGCGCGGCGCCTGGCGGCGTCGGCGGCAGCGTCACGCTTGCCACCGGGGCGGCGCGCCCGGGCCGCGACCGGAGCGGTCAGCTCGAATTCATCCGCCGACGGCGGCGTCGCCGCGGGCACCGGCGAGCCGGCGTCGCGCTCGGTGTAGTCGGGCACCAGGTCGAGCAAGCCCGGCTCGGCCAGCACGGCGCGCGCGCAGTCCTCGCCAAACGGGTGCTCGTGCCCCTGCGCGTCGCGCAGGATATACGCCTGCCCGTTGCCGAAGCCGTGATGCCGGGCGCGCCCCACATGCTGGTGGCAACGCGTGGCCGGGTCGACGAAATCCTTGCGTACGGGGGTCCAGCTTTCGCTGTTGACTGCGGTCATGAATCAGCGCTTGCCTGCCGGCGCGCGGCGCGGTGGAATGTTGCGTAACGGCCCGGCTGGTCGCACCTGGCTCCGGGACCTGGCCATGCGGCCAGGCCGCCATTGTCCACCATCGCGCCCCGCCGGGCCAGCGCGCCCTACTTCAACATGAACGACATCGCCGACAGGCAGTTGAGCATGCGCACCGCCGCCTGTACCGAGGCGGCTTCGAACACCAGCGTCACGCCGTCCACGCGTTCGAGCGTGGGCCACTGGCAAAAGAGGTCGGCGTAGGCCGGGCTCTGCGTCTGCAGGCGGCATTGCACCGGGCCGGGAATGCGCAGTGGCCGGCCGCCGGCTTCGCGCACCGACTGCTGGACCGCCGCAGCGATGGCTTCGCGCGACGCCCCGGGCGACAGCGTGTTGCCGCTGCCGTGGCCGCCGGCTTCCTTGGTGCGCACGTAGCGTACCCAGGGCATCAGGGGACGCGTTTCCTCGACGAAGACATCGTCGCCGCTGGCCATCAGCACGGGTACGCCGAACTCGCCGGCCAGCGCGCCGTACAAACCGGCCTCGCCCATTTCCTGGCCGGCCAGCCAGATGCGGGCGAAGGCACTGCTGTTGATGGTGTGGGCCAGGATGCCGCGGCTCTGGGCGCGGCCGTGGTAGCCGATCATGCACACGCCGTCGCAGCCCTGCACGCCGGCCATCATGCCGAGATAGCGCGGCTTGCCGAGCACCAGGCGGGCGCGCGGGTCGAGCTGGTCGGGCAGCAGGTTGCGAAAGCCCCCGTGCGAGTCGTTGACCAGTACCTCGGTGGCGCCACCGGCAAAGGCGCCCTGCACCGCGGCGTTGGCCTCGGCGGTCATCCACGCGCGGGCGCGTTCGTATTCGCCATTGCCGGCGCGGACCTGCTCGGCGTGGAAGACGCCGGCGACGCCTTCGATATCGGTGGAGATCAGGATCTTCATCGCGGTCTGGTGCGGTTCTGTGCGGATAATCAGTTGGTGGGTGTCGCCGCATGGCGCTGCAGCCATTGCGGCAATTCGGGCATCAGTTCGCGCAGCGCGGTGCGGCGGTGGCCGTCGCGCCCGGTCACGCTTTCGGCCTGCCACAGCGCGCCCAGGATGGCCTGCTCGACGCTGTCGGCAGCGGCCTGGAACAAGGCATCGAGCCGGGTTTCATGCAGCATGGCCAGTGCCGGCATGGGCGCGTGCGCCTGCTGCGGCACGGTGTAGGCCGTGGAAAATGCCAGCGCGATGTCGCCGGAGCCGTGGCCGAACACCGAGCCGGTGCGTGCCAGCCCGGCACCGGCGCGCAGCGACAGGCGGCGCAGCTGGCGCGCGTCGAGCGGGGCATCGGTGGCGACGATCATGATGATGGAGCCCTTCTCGGGCCCGCCTTGCGTCTTCACTCCGGCCTGCGCCTGCAGCCGCGCGGCCAGCACGCCGCCAAGGCGCGCGCCGGCCACCGTGAAGTTGGGCAGGATGCCGAAGTTGGACTGCACCAGCGCGCCAACATGATATTGCTCCACCTGGCGCGAGGCCGAGCCGATGCCGCCCTTGAGCCCGAACGAGGACATGCCCCGCCCCGCCCCGACCGCGCCCTGCGCGAACTCCACCGCGGCCGCGGCGCAGGCCTGCGCGTAGTGCGCCTCCTGCACGGCCATGGCCTGGATATCGTTCAGGTAGCCGTCGTTGCACTCGAACACCAGCGGATTGACCGTGGGCCAGGCGCGGCCGATCTCCGGGTTGGCGGCGATGGCCTGGCGGATCTGCGCCTGCGCCAGCGCGCCCACCGCGAAGGTATTGCTCAGCGCGATGGGGGTTTCCAGCACGCCGAGCTCCTCCACCTGCACCAGTCCCACGCTCTTGCCGAAGCCGTTGAGCACGGTGGCGGCGGCCGGCACCTTGTCGGCGAACAGGTTGCCGGCGTGCGGCAGCACCACGGTGACGCCGGTCTGGCAGGCGCCCTGCGCCAGCGTGCAGTGGCCCACCGCCACGCCGGGCACGTCGGCGATGGTGCCGCGCGCGCCGGCGGGCAGCGTGCCGATATGTACCAGGTCCGGGACCGGGCCGGGGATCAGGTCCGGGATCAGGTCGGTGGCCATGCCGCGCTCCTGCCTTTAGCGGCGGTCGATCTTCGGATCGAGCGCGTCGCGCAGGCCGTCGCCCAGCAGGTTGAACGCCAGCACGGTCAGGAAGATGGCCAGGCTGGGGAAGATCGCCACGTGCGGCGCGGTGACCATGTCGGCGCGCGCCTCGTTGAGCATGGCGCCCCATTCCGGCGTGGGCGGCTGCGCGCCCAGCCCGAGGAAGGACAGGCTGGCGGCGGTGATGATCGAGGTGCCGATGCGCATCGAGAAATACACCACGATGGACGAGATGGTGCCCGGCAGGATGTGCCGCATCAGGATGGTCCAGTCGGAGGCGCCGATGCTGCGCGCGGCCTCCACATAGGTCAGGCGCTTGAGCATCAGCGTATTGCCGCGCACCAGGCGAGCGAAGGCCGGGATGCTGAACACCGCCACGGCGAAGATCACGTTGGTCATGCCGTTGCCGAGGATGGCGACGATGCCGATGGCCAGCAGGATGCCGGGGAAGGCGAACAGCACGTCCGAGACGCGGCTCACGATGCGGTCCCACCAGCCTTCGTAGTAGCCGGCCAGCAGTCCCAGCACGGTGCCGACGATGGCGCCGATGATGACGGAGAAGAAGCCCGCGGCAAGCGAGATGCGGGCGCCGGCCAGGATGCGGCTGAAGATGTCGCGTCCGAGCGAATCCACGCCGAACCAGTGCGCCGCCGAGGGGCCGGCGTTGAGCGCGTCGTAGTCGAAGAAATTCTCGGGATCATAGGGCACCAGGTGCGGCGCGAAGATTGCGATCGCCACCAGCAGCAGCACGAACACCCCGGCGCCCAGCGCCAGGTGCTGCTTGCGGAATTTGCGCCAGAACTCGGTCCAGGGCGTGCGCACGGCCTCCTGGGCGGTGGCGGGAGCGGCGGCGTTGCCGTCGGCGGGCGTGGAAAGCTGGGTCATGCCGGCCTCTCTTTATTTGTAGCGGATGGCGGGGTTGATGACGGTGTACAGCACGTCGACCACCAGGTTGATCAGGATGAACTCGAGCGAGAACAGCAGCACCTCGGCCTGGATGACCGGGTAGTCGCGCATCTCGACCGCGTCCACCAGCAGGCGCCCGAGCCCGGGCCAGTTGAAGACCTTCTCGACCACGATCGAGCCGCCCAGCAGGAAGCCGAACTGCAGGCCCATCATGGTGACCACCGGAATCATTGCGTTGCGCAGGCAGTGCTTGGCCACCACCAGGAACTCGCCCACGCCTTTGGCGCGCGCGGTGCGCACGAAATCTTCCTGCAGCACCTCGACGAACGAGGCGCGCGTGAAGCGGGCCATGACCGCGGCCACCGCGGCGCCCAGCGTGATCGAGGGCAGGATGTAGTGCTTCCAGGAATCGGCGCCGATGGAGGGCAGCCAGCCCAGCTGCACGGAGAACACTTCCATCAGCAGCATGCCCAGGGCAAAGGCCGGGAAGGAGATGCCGGACACCGCCAGCGTCATGCCCAGGCGGTCAGGCCAGCGGTTGCGCCAGACCGCGGAGGTGACACCGATCACCATGCCGAAGATCACCGCCCACACCATCGAGGCCAGCGTCAGGTACAGGGTCGGCATGAAACGGTCGCCGATCTCCTCGCTGACCGGGCGCTTGGTGCGCAGCGAATTGCCGAACTCCCAGCGCACGGCGTTCGAGAAGAATTGCACGAACTGCTCGGGCAGCGGCTTGTCCAGGCCGAGATCGCGGCGCACCAGCTCCACCGTGGCCTGGTCGGCCTCGGGGCCGGCCGCGAGCCGGGCGGCATCGCCGGGCAACAGGTGGACGAACATGAAGACCAGCACTGCCATGATCAGCAGTGTGGGAATCACGCCCAGGAATCGTTTGAGAAAGTAATTCAGCATGATGCACCGGAAAAATAAAAGACCGCGGGCCGCCCGCCCTGCCCCCGCATCTGTGGGCAGGCGGCCGTGCACGGCTTGCTGCGCTGTACTGCCGGGTTACTGCGGAGGTACTGCCGGGCCCGGCCACGGGCGCGGCGGCGAACCGGACGCGCCCGCATGCCGGCGACCCTTATTGCTTGATGTCGATCTCGTCGAAGTTGAACGAGCCATCGGGCATCACGTAGGCGCCGGTCAGGCGCTTGGCGCGCGCGAACAGCACCTTCTCGGTCACCAGGAAGGCCCACGGCGCGTCCTTCCAGATCTGCTCCTGCGCATCCTTGTACAGGCGTGCCTTCTCGGCGCGGTCCGTGGTGCGCAGGGCGCCGGCGATGTCGGCGTCGACCTGGTCGTTCTTGTAGTAGGCGGTGTTGAGCAGCTTGGGCGGCATCGATTCGGAAGCCAGCAGCGGGCGCAGCGCCCAGTCCGACTCGCCGGTCGACGACGACCAGCCCACGTAGTACATGCGCACGCCGGCGTCTTCCGGCTTCTGCACGCTTTCCACCTTCTCCACGCGCTGGCCGGCCTCGAGCGCCTGCACCTGCGCCTTGATGCCGACCTGCTGCAGCTGCTGCTGCACGAACTGGATCACCTTTTGCGCGGTGGTGTGGTTATAGGCGGACCACAGCGTGGTCTCGAAGCCGTTCGGGTAGCCGGCTTCCTTGAGCAGCGCGCGCGCCTTGGCCGGGTCGTACGGCCACGGGCCCAGCTTCTCGGCATAATCCACGCCCGCGGGCACCACGCCGTCGGACGGCGTGGCGTAGCCGGCGAATGCCACCTTGGCCAGTGCGTCCTTGTTGATGGCGTAGTTGATGGCCTGGCGCACCTTGGGGTCGTTGAACGGCTTGACCGTGGTATTCAGGCTCAGGTAGCGCTGGATGATCGACGGCGAGGCGATCAGGTCCACCTTGGGATTGCTCTTGAGCACCGCGGCCTGCTCGAACGGGATGCTGAAGGCGAAGTCCGCCTCGCCCGTCTGCATGATGGCCGCGCGCGTGTTGTTGTCCACCACCGGCTTCCAGGTGATGGTGTCGATCTTCGGATAGCCGGTCTTCCAGAAGCCGGCGAACTTCTTGCCCTTCAGGTGATCGGGCTGCTTCCACTCGACGAACTCGAACGGGCCGGTGCCGACCGGGTGGAAGGCGATGTCCTTGCCGTACTTCTGCAGCGCGGCGGGCGAGATCATCACGGCCGACGGGTGGGCCAGCACGTTGATGAACGGCGAGAACGGCTCTTTCAGCGTGACCTTGACGGTGTTGGCGTCGATCACGTCGGTCTTGGCCACGCGGTTGAACAGCGTGTAGCGCTTGAGCTTGTTGGCCGGGTTGGTGACGCGGTCCAGGTTGGCCTTGACGGCGGCAGCGTCGAAAGTGGTGCCGTCGTGGAACTTGATGTTCTTCTTGAGCTTGATGGTGTACGTCAGGCCGTCCTTGCTGGCTTCATAGCTTTCGGCCAGCACGTTGACCAGCTTCATGTCCTTGTCGAGGCCGAACAGGCCCTGGTAGAAGGACTTGGTGGCGGCCTGCGACAGTGTGTCGTTCGAATCGTACGGGTCCAGCGTGGTGAAGGTGGAGTACACCGCCATCACGGCGTCCTTGGCGGCAAAGGCGGGGCCTGCGCCGAGCGCGGCCAGGGCCAGGCCACCGGCGATCAGCTTGGAAGGGGCCAATCGGGTCATCATCCGGGTCATCTTGGATTCTCCTTGGGAAATGCGTTGGTTCACTTCGGTTCGGTTCAGTAGGCGCCGCCGATGGCGTGCCGGGCGACAAAATGGCGGGAGGCGTTGCTGCCGGCGACGGCCACCAGCGGCTTGACCAGCGGCTCGTCGCCAAGCGCGCGGATGGGGCTGGGAATCTCGTCGGACAGCGGCTCGCGCTGGAGGTGGCGGCGCGCCGGGTCGGCGATCGGCACCGCCGACATCAGCTTCCTGGTGTACGGGTGCTGCGGGTTCTCGAAGATCGCGCGGCGCGGGCCGATCTCGACGATCTGGCCCAGGTACATCACCGCCACGCGGTGGCTCACGCGCTCCACCACCGCCATGTCGTGCGAGATGAACAGGAAGGCGATGCCCATTTCGCGCTGCAGGTCGAGCATCAGGTTGACGATCTGCGCCTGGATGGAAACGTCGAGCGCGGAGACCGACTCGTCGGCCACCACCACCTTGGGGTTCAGCGCCAGGGCGCGCGCGATGCAGATGCGCTGGCGCTGGCCGCCCGAGAACTCGTGCGGGTAGCGCGACGCATGCGCGGCGGTCAGGCCCACCTTTTCCAGCAGCCATGCCACGCGCTGCTCGGCTTGCTTGCCGCTGGCCACCTTGTGCACCAGCAGCGGCTCCATGATCGAGTAGCCCACCGGCACGCGCGGGTCGAGCGAGGCGAACGGGTCCTGGAAGATGAACTGGATATTGCGGCGCAGGGTCTGCAGCGCGCCGCCCTTCATCTGGCTGATGTCCTGGCCGTTGAATTCGATGGTGCCGCTCTGGCTGTCGACCAGGCGCAGCAGCGAGCGGCCGGTGGTGGACTTGCCGCAGCCCGATTCGCCCACCAGCGCCAGCGTTTCGCCCGGGTACAGGTCGAAGCTCACGCGCTCCACGGCGTGCACGCGGCGCGCCACGCGGCCCAGCAGGCCGCCCGGCACGTCGAAGCGGGTCACCAGGTCGTGCACGCGCAGGATCGGCGAAGCGCCGGCCGGCACCGTGTCCTGCGGCACTTCGGGCGCGGGCGGCTCGCCCTGGTCGAGCTGCACCAGCGGGAACTTGGCCGGCCAGTCGGTGCCGCGCATGGCGCCGAGCTTGGGCACGGCGGACAGCAGCGCGCGCGTGTACGGATGCGCGGGCCTGGCGAAGACCTGCTCGGAGGCGCCCTCTTCGACGCTCTCGCCGCGGTACATCACCARCACGCGGTCGGCCACCTCGGCCACCACGCCCATGTCGTGGGTGATGAAGACCACGCCCATGTCCATCTCGGCCTGCAGATTGCGGATCAGCTGCAGGATCTCGGCCTGGATGGTGACGTCGAGCGCGGTGGTGGGCTCGTCGGCGATCAGCAGCGCCGGCTTGCACGACAGCGCCATGGCGATCATCACGCGCTGGCGCATGCCGCCGGAGAGCTGGTGCGGGAAACGGTCCAGCACGCGGCGCGCCTCGGGGATGCGCACGATCTCCAGCATGCGCAGCGCTTCGGCGCGCGCCTCGGCGCGGCTCTTGCCCTGGTGCAGGCGGATCGACTCGGCGATCTGCTCGCCCACCGGGAAGACCGGGTTGAGCGAGGTCATCGGCTCCTGGAAGATCATCGCCACGTCGCTGCCGCGCACGCCGCGCATGGTGGCACTGTCGGCGCTGGCGAGGTCGAGCACCTGGCCGTTGCGGCGGCGCAGTTCCATGCTGCCGCTGGCGATCTTGCCGCCGCCATGCTCGACCAGCCGCATCAGCGCCAGCGAGGTCACCGATTTGCCCGAGCCGGATTCGCCCACCACGGCCAGTGTCTCGCCGCGGTCGACGTGGAAGCTGAGGTTGCGCACGGCCTCCACGGTGCGTTCCGAGGTGGAAAAGCGCACGGTGAGATCGTTGACGGAAACCACCCGCTGCGGTGGCAGGACGATGCCCGACTTGGAAGAGGATGCTGCAGCCACTTGGCCCCCTTGATACCTGTTGATGCCTGTTGATGCCGAGGTTGTTGCTTCGCGCGCCCCGGCGTGCCGGCGCGCGCTGCCTGCCCTAGCCGTAGATCCACACGTTGACCGCCTCGCCCACCCGGGCGAAGCCGCGGTACATGCCTTCGGTATTGAACGGCAGCGTGACGTTGCCGGCGCGGTCCACCGCGATCAGGCCGCCGCGGCCGTCGATGGCCGGCAGCTTTTCCATCACTACGCGGCGCGCGGCTTCTTCCAGCGGCAGGCCCGCGTAGCGCATCTGCGCCGCCACGTCGTAGGCAGCCACGGCGCGGATGAACATCTCCCCGGTGCCGGTGGTGGAGACTGCCGCCACGTCATCGGCAAAGCAGCCGGCGCCCACGATGGGCGTGTCGCCCACGCGGCCCACCTGCTTGTTGGTGACGCCACCGGTGGAGGTGGCCGCGGCCAGGCGCCCCTGCGCGTCGCATGCCACCGCGCCCACGGTGCCGAACTTGTTGTCGGGGTCGATGGGCTCGGCTGCCCTGGTGGCGGCCAGCGTGGCGGCATCGTGGTCCAGCGTCGTGCCGGTGGTGGCGCGGGCGCGCTCCCATTGCTCGTGCCGCGCCTGGGTGAAGTAGTACGCTGGCTCCACCAGTTCCAGGCCCTGCGCCAGGGCAAAGGCCTCGGCGCCATCGGCGGCGAACAGCACGTGCTCGCTTTTTTCCATCACCGCGCGCGCGGCCAGCACCGGGTTGCGCAGGCGCTTGACGCAAGCCACCGCGCCGGCGCCCAGCGTGGCGCCGTCCATGATGGCGGCGTCCAGTTCGTAGGTGCCGGCGTGGGTCAGCACGGCGCCGCGGCCGGCGTTGAACAGCGGGCAATCCTCCAGCAGGCGCACGGCCTCGGTCACGGCGTCGAGCGCGCTGCCGCCATCGGCCAGCACGCGCTGGCCGGCTTGCAGCACGGCGGCGAGCGCGTCGGTGTATTCCGCCTCCTTGGCGGGGCTCATGGCGGCACGGGTAATGGTGCCGGCGCCGCCATGGATGGCGATCACGGGGGTGTTCATGGTGTTCACGATGCGTTCGGGGTTGTCTTCTTGCGGCGTGCGGGGGCGCTCCTGGCGCGCCCTTCGGCTGCTTCGTCGGGGCGTGGCTCGCGTGCGTCGCGGCCCTGCCCGGGCGGCGCGCCGTGCAGCCACGGCAGCAGGAATTCGGTCATCTCGGCGGCAGCCTTGACCGCATGCGCGGCGCGGTGCGCCACCGCGCCGCACAGGCCTTCGATAAAGGCCAGCACGGCTGCGTCCGAGTTGGCGGAGAGCTGGCGGCCGGTGTGCGCATACAGCGCGATGTCGGCCAGCGCCGCCAGCGGCGAAGTAGGTCCGTCGGTCAGCGCCAGGATGCGCGCGCCGTGCGAGCGCGCGCGCCGCGTGATGGTCACGGTGTCATACACATAGCGCGGGAAGCCGATCACGATCAGCAGATCGCTGGGCTGCAGCTTGAACAGCGCGCGCGCCGCGGTGGACGCGCCACCCGAGCCCGAGACCGAGATCACGGTGCGGCAGGACAGGTCCAGCCCATGCTGGAGCAGCCCGGCCAGGAAGCCGCTGGCGCCGAAGCCCACCACGAAGATGCGCTCGGCCGCCAGGATCGCTTCGACGGCGCGCTCGCAGGTCTCGGCGTCGAGCGCGCGGCGCGTGGCTTCGAGATTGCGCACGTCCTCGTCCAGCGAGGCGGCGATGACGGCGGCCACCGTGGCCGGCCGCTCCAGTCCGGTGCGCAGTTTCTCGACGGGTGCAAGCGTGGCTTCGAAACCGCGCACCAGCTCGGTGCGGAATTGCGGATAGCCCTCGAAGCCCAGCGCATGGGCGAAGCGATTGGCGGTGGCGACCGACACTTCCACCGCCGCGGCCAGCTCGTCGATGCGCATGGTGGCGGCGCGGAACTGATTGCCCAGCACGTATTCGGCCATGCGCTGGTGCGCCGGCGTCAGCGCGGGCAAGGCGCGGGCGATGCGCTCGGTGATCGAGCCGTTGCCGTTGCCGGTCTTGCCGGAAGTGCCGCTGTTACCGTGGTTGCCGAGGGACATGGGATGTTGCTGGGTTGGCCGGGATGCGTCATGCACGAAAACAAAGCATGCAAAGGATGCGCATCAATGTAAATAAATTTACACGCAAAACACGCGCCATGAAAATAGAGTTTTACGTGGCCAAGGGTTTGTACCTAGACGAACCCCCGTCCCGGGGCCCTTCCGGACCGCATGCGGGCCCTTGGCGTCACTGCCGGGCGGCGTGTCCGGCATGCGCCGTCCATTCGCGGGCATCGCCATGCGAAGCGGCTACAATGCCGGGTTGACCCGTGCCATGCCGGGCCGGACCGTCCGGCCACGCCGGCCATCGCTCCCTCTCCAGCTTTCCCCTCCCGTGATCCGAATCGACCAGCTTGTCCTCCAGCGCGGCACCAAGGTGCTGTTCGACCACACCAGCGTGACGCTGAATCCCGGCGAGCGTGTCGGCCTTGTCGGCGCCAACGGCAGCGGCAAGTCGACCCTGTTCGCCATGCTGCGCGGCGAGCTGCATGCGGATGGCGGCGACGTCTTCATCCCGCCGCAATGGCGCACTGCGCATGTGGCGCAGGAAACCCCGGCGGTCATGCGCAGCGCGGTGGAATACACCATCGACGGCGACACCCGCCTGCGCGACATCGAGGCACGCATCACGGCTGCCCAGGCCAGCGGCGACGGCACCGCTGAGGGCGACGCCCACGCGGCGTTCGCCGATGCCGACGGCTACACCGCGCCGGCGCGCGCCGAGGCGCTGCTGCTGGGGCTGGGCTTCACGCTGGCGCAGGTATCGCAGCCGGTGGCCTCGTTCTCGGGCGGCTGGCGCATGCGCCTGAACCTGGCGCAGGCACTGATGTGCCCGTCCGACCTGCTGCTGCTCGACGAACCGACCAACCACCTGGACCTGGACGCGATCGTCTGGCTGGAAGACTGGCTGGCCCGCTACCCGGGAACGCTGGTAATGATTTCGCACGATCGCGAATTCCTCGATGCGATCTGTAATGTCACGGTGCATATCGAGAACCAGCAGCTGCGCCGCTACGGCGGCAACTACACCCAGTTCGAGACCCTGCGCCTGCAGCAGATGGCCTTGCAGCAATCGGCCTACTCGCGCCAGCAGAAGGAGATCGCCCACCTCGAATCCTTCATCACCCGCTTCAAGGCCAAGGCCACCAAGGCGCGCCAGGCGCAGAGCCGGGTCAAGGCGCTGGAGAAGATGGAGCGCCTGGCGCCGGTGCATATCGCCGCCGGCTTTGCCTTCGAGTTCCGCGAGCCGGACGCCGCGCCCAACCCGATGATGGTGCTCGAGGGCGTGGACTGCGGCTACCCGCCGCCCGCGCCGGATGCGCCGCCCGTGACCATCCTGCACAACCTGTCGCTGTCGATCCAGACCGGCCAGCGCATCGGCCTGCTGGGCGCCAACGGCCAGGGCAAGTCCACGCTGGTGAAGACGCTGGCGGACACGCAGGAGCCGCTGGCCGGCAAGATGCGCCAGGGCAAGGGGCTGCAGATCGGCTACTTCGCCCAGCACCAGCTGGAAACGCTGCGCGACCATGACTCGCCGCTGCAGCACCTGGCGCGGCTGGCGCCGGACACGCGCGAGCAGGAACTGCGCGACTTCCTCGGCAGCTTCAACTTCCGCGGCGACATGGCTACCTCGCCGATCGAGCCGTTCTCCGGCGGCGAGAAGGCGCGCCTGGCGCTGTCGCTGATCGTGTGGCAGAAGCCCAATCTGCTGCTGCTCGACGAGCCCACCAACCACCTGGACCTCGACACCCGCGAGGCGCTCACCATGGCGCTGGCGCAGTTCGAGGGCACGCTGATCGTGGTCTCCCACGACCGTCACCTGCTGCGCGCCACCACCGACCAGTTCATGCTGGTGGGCGAAGGCACGATCAAACCCTTCGATGGCGACCTGGACGACTACCGCGACTGGCTGCTGCAGCAGGCCGCCGCCAAGCGCAACGCCGCCACCGCGGACCGTGCCCCGGCCGGCGGCGACAGCGCGGCGGGCGGCACCAACCGCCGTGACCAGCGCCGCGCCGAGGCCGACGAGCGCCAGCGCCTGACCCAGCTGCGCAAGCCGCTGACCAAGGAACTGGAAAAGGTGGAAAAGCGCATGGCCGTGCTACAGCAGGCCAAGGGCGAGATCGATGCCTTCATGGCCGACGAGGCCAGCTATGCCGAGGCCAACAAGAGCAAGCTGATGGAGATGCTCAAGCGGCAAGGGGAAGTCGGCGGCGAGCTCGATACGCTGGAGGAGCGCTGGCTCGAGCTGCAGGAGCAGATCGAACAGATCGTCTAGGGTCGCCTGGACGCGCAAGGGAAGGATCCCGGGGGCGCCCGCCCCCGGATACGCCGCGGCTGCGCGCCGTTGCGCAGACGATGCCGGCGCTCAGCGGTAGTTCTTCTCGCGCCGGATCATGCCGATCGCCAGCGTCGCCGTCAGGATGAACAGCCAGATCAGCGACCAGGCCGGAATCGACAGGCCAAAGATCGGGGGCAGCGGCGTGGTGCACATGCCGTCCGAGAAAAACACCTGCGGCAGCAGCTTGGCCGTCGGCAAGCGGTTGACCCAGTTCTCCAGCGGGTCGATGCCGCAGCTGGCCTTGGGGTTCAGCAGCAGCGACACGTGATAGCCGGCCACCGCGATGCCACCCACGCCGGACAACATGCCCAGCCCCTGCCACAGGCTGCGCGTGTTCTGCGCGATGGCGGCCAGCAGCGAGAACAGGCCGATGGCGACGAAGGCGAAACGCTGCATCACGCACAGCGGACACGGCTGGTAGCCTTCCACATGCTGCAGGTAGAGGGCATAGCCGACCAGCCCGAACGAGATCGCGGCGATCAGCAGGAAGAAACTGCGGGAATTGGCTTGCATGGTTCAGTAGCAAAAAGGGCCGGACGATGCCACCCGGGCTGATCCGTCGGGATCCGTTGCCGCGGGCCCGTCCATTGGTGCGCCGCCCGGCCATTTGCCGGACGTGCGCAATGCGAGGCTCATTATTACCGATTTTGTGTTGCACGCCTTGCCATTCCGGCGCGGCCGGCGGCGTGCCGCTTGCGGCGGATTGACGCAGATCATGGCCTTGCCGCGCGCGCTCGCACGCCCGCGCGCGGCGGGCTCAGGCGGACGTCGGGCCGCCTTGCGCCCGCCACCGCGCCGCGGCCAGGCGGTACAGCCAGTGCGCCCGCAACGGGCTGCCCTGCGCCACGGCCGGATGGTCGAAGGTGCCGTCGGGCACCATGCCGACCCGCTCCATCACAGCCCGCGAGCGGACGTTGGGCAGTGCCGTGAACGAAACGATTTCCGCCAGGCCCAGGCGCCCGAACCCGAAGCGCAGCGCGGCCCGCGCCGCCTCCGTGGCATAGCCCTGCCCCCAGTATGCATGCGCCAGGCGCCAGCCGATTTCCACGCAGGGCGAGAACGGCAGCGTGGCGGCGGGCTCGTGCAGGCCGACGAAACCGATGAATGCCCCGTCCGCCTTGCGCTCGGCCGCCCACAAGCCCCACCCGCGTGCCGCGATCAGGTCCTGGCAGCGCAATGCCATGGCATCGCTGGCAGCGCGCTCCAGCGGCGCCGGGAAGCAGGCCATCACCAGCGGGTCCGCATTGAGCGCGGCGAACGGCGCGAAATCCGCGTCGCGCCACTGGCGCAGGCGCAGGCGCGCGGTCTCCAGGGTCACCGGCCCGGCTCCGCTTGCGGAGCCGGCTGGCGCCTGATCGTGCTGGCCCGGCATGGCGTTCACTCGAGATGACGGACGCGGTCGATGGCCTGCTCCAGCCGCTCCACCGCCAGCACCTCGAGGCCGTCGATCTTCTGCTTGGGCGCATTGGCCTTGGGAATGACCGCCGTGGTGAAGCCGAGCTTGGCGGCTTCGCGCAGGCGGTCCTGCCCGCGCGGACTGGGCCGGATCTCGCCGGCCAGGCCGACTTCGCCGAACACCACCAGCCCGCGCGGCAGCGGCTTGTTGCGCATGGAGGAATGGATGGCCAGCAGCACGGCCAGGTCGGCCGCCGGCTCGGCGATCTTGACCCCGCCCACGGCGTTGAGGAACACGTCCTGGTCGAAGCAAGCGATGCCGGCATGGCGGTGCAGCACCGCCAGCAGCATCGCCAGGCGGTTCTGTTCCAGCCCCACGGCCAGGCGGCGCGGGTTGGGCACGTGCGCGGCATCGACCAGCGCCTGCACTTCCACCAGCAGCGGCCGCGTGCCCTCTTGCGTGACCAGCACGCAGGAACCGGGCACGACCTGCTCGTGCTGCGACAGGAACAGCGCCGAGGGATTGCTGACGCCGCGCAGGCCGCGCTCGGTCATGGCGAACACGCCCAGTTCGTTGACCGCGCCGAAGCGGTTCTTGAAGGCGCGGATCAGGCGATGCGAGGAGTGCGTGTCGCCCTCGAAGTACAGCACGGTGTCGACGATATGCTCGAGCACGCGCGGGCCGGCCAGCGCACCTTCCTTGGTCACATGGCCGACCAGGATGATGGTGATGCCGCTGCTCTTGGCGATGCGGGTCAGCTGCGCCGCGCATTCGCGCACCTGCGCCACCGAGCCGGGCGCCGACGTCAGCGCATCGGAGTACAGGGTCTGGATCGAGTCGATCACCGCCACCTCGGGCTTCTCCACCTCCAGCGTGGCCTGGATCTTCTCCAGCTGGATCTCGGCCAGCAAGGCGAGCTGCGGGCTGTCCACCCCCAGGCGCTGCGCGCGCAAGGCAATCTGCGCGCCCGACTCTTCGCCGCTGACGTAGAGCACGCGGCGCTCCGAGGCAAGGTTGGCCAGCGCCTGCAGCAGCAGCGTGGACTTGCCGATGCCGGGATCGCCGCCGATCAGCACCACCCCGCCGGCCACCAGCCCCCCGCCCAGCACGCGGTCGAATTCATCGATGCCGCTGGAGAAGCGCGGCACGTCGGCCGCGTCGATCTCCGACAGCCGCTGCACCATGGCCGAGGCCGCCAGCGGCGCGAAGCGCTTGGCCGACGGCGATTCCGCCACGCTCTCTACCAGCGTGTTCCATTGCTGGCATTGCGGGCACTGGCCCTGCCAGCGCGGCGAGGTGCCGCCGCATTCGGTGCAGGTATAGACGTTCTTTGGCTTGGCCAACTGGGGTCCCCGGAGAAACGATGGATAAGAAGCGGTGGATGAACAATGGCCGGCGCCCGGCAGGCGGCAGCCGATCGCAGGCTGGCTTGCAGGCGGCGCCCGGGGCAGCGCACGCCACCCGGATATCGCCAGGCGGCGGCCCGGGCAGGCGTCAGCCTGCCCGCCGGCAATCAGGCCAGCGCGGGCTGCTCCGGCGCGGTCAGGGTCGCCACCGTGACCGGCACCCTGGGCGCCAGGGCGCACATCAGCTCGTAGCCCACGGTGCCGCTGGCGGCGGCCACGTCGTCGATCGGCAGGCCCTGGCCCCACAGGGTGACGGCGCTGCCCACGCGGGCCTTGGGGCAAGGCGTGAGGTCGACGCAGATCATGTCCATCGACACCCGGCCCACCAGGTGCGTGCGCACGCCGTCGACCAGCACCGGCGCCGGGTTGTCGCCCCAGCCGGCGGCATGGCGCGGGTAGCCGTCGGCATAGCCGCAGGCCACCACGCCGATGCGCATCGGGCGCTCGGCCTTGAACAGCGAGCCGTAGCCGACGGTATCGCCGGGCTGCAGGTCCTGGACGGAGATCAGCTCGCTGTGCAGCGACATGGCCGGCTGCAGGCCGAAGCTGGCCACGTCGCCGGACAGGCCGGTGGGCGAGGCGCCGTACAGCACGATGCCCGGCCGCACCCAGGTGCGGTGGGCCTGGGGATGCCAGAGCGTGGCGGCGGAATTGGACAGGCTGGCCTCGCCCGGCAGGTTGGCCGTGGCGGCGTCGAAGACCTCGAGCTGGTGGGCGATGCCGCGCGGGCCGTCGGCGTCGGAGAAATGCGTCATATGCACGATACTGCCCACACAGGACAGGGTGCGCGCGCGTTCCCAGGCGGTGCGGTACTGGTCCGCACGGAAGCCGAGGCGGTTCATGCCGGTATTGAGCTTGAGCTGGATGCCCAGCGGCCCCTTGGGACGCGCGACTTCCAGCATGCGCAGCTGTTCTTCGCAATGGACGGCGGTGGTGAGGCGGTACTGCTCCAGCAAAGGCACGTCCTGGGATTGGAAGAAACCCTCTAAAAGAAGGATCGGGCCTTGCCAGCCCAGTTCGCGCAGCAGCACGGCTTCGTTCAGGTCGAGCAGGCCGAAGCCGTCGGTGGCGCGCAGGCCGGCGAAGGCGCGGCGGATGCCATGGCCATAGGCGTTGGCCTTGACGACGGCCCAGACGCGCGACGCGGGTGCACAGCGGCGCACGATTTCCAGGTTATTGGCCAGGGCCGGTTGATGGATAACGGCGTGAATGGGTCTAGGCATGGGATCGCTGTTGCTTCTGGAGGGGGCGGCGGCGGGTTGGCATGGCGGGGCTCCCGGCCGGCTGGCCGGTCCGCGCCCCGGGTCAGGGATGCACCATATAGGGGAAGACCCGGTGCGCGTGGCTCGCCGCACAGACGTTATTTGAACACACTCGAAGAATCATTTAGGGAATCGCAGCGCATCTGCGCTGTCAAACCGGCGGTCCGCAGATGCTCGGAAACGCCCTACTTTCGTGTTATAAAGCCGGACGTTCCGGCCATGTTTTAAAAGTGATGCAATATGTCAAACAGGGTCAGGCGGTTTGCGCGACACTCGGAAGACCGGCATGGGCATCACTTTGACAGCGGTGCGGGCCCAGGTTCCCTACAGGTAATGACAGTGGCAATGACAGCGCCCGGCAGCGTGCTGGCGCCCGTCTTGCAAGGCTTGAGCGATGGAGAAAGAGTCCAAAGTATGAAGAAGGGTTTTTATACCATCATGGCGGCGCAGTTCTTCTCCTCGCTGGCCGACAACGCGCTGCTGATCGCCGCCATTGCCCTTCTTACCGAACTGCACTCCCCGCAGTGGATGACGCCGCTGCTCAAGCTGTTCTTCGTGCTCTCCTATGTCGTGCTGGCCGCCTTCGTGGGCGCCTTCGCGGACTCCATGCCGAAGGGCAAGGTGATGTTCATCACCAAYACGATCAAGATTGCCGGCTGCGCGATCATGATGTTCGGGCTGCACCCGCTGCTGGCCTACGGCATCGTGGGATTCGGCGCCGCCGCCTACTCGCCGGCCAAGTACGGCATCCTCACCGAACTGCTTCCCCCGGAAAAGCTGGTCGCCGCCAACGGGTGGATCGAAGGCCTCACGGTAGGCTCGATCATCCTGGGCACGGTGGTCGGCGGCGCGCTGATCTCCGTGCATATCTCCAAGATGCTGCTCGGCTTCGACGTGCCCTTCGTGGACACCGGCATCAACACCCCGGCCGAGGCCGCCATGGTGGTCATCATGCTGTTCTACGTGATCGCCGCCATCTTCAACCTGTTCATCCCGGAAACCGGCGCGCGCTATCCGCAGCAGGAAAAGAATCCGATCAAGCTGATCGCCGAATTCGCCGACTGCTTCACCGCGCTGTGGCAGGACAAGCTTGGCCAGATCTCGCTGGCCGTGACCACGCTGTTCTGGGGCGCTGGCGCCACCCTGCAGTTCATCGTGCTGAAATGGGCCGAGAAGTCGCTCGGGCTGAACCTGTCCCAGGGCGCGCTGCTGCAGGCGGTGGTGGCCGTCGGCGTGGCGGTCGGCGCGATCCTGGCCGCCATGCGCATTCCGCTGCGCAAATCGCTGTCGGTGCTGCCCTTCGGCGTGGCGATGGGCGTGGTGGTGATGCTGATGGCCTTCTACACCAAGCACAGCCTTCCCGAGATCTCGTTCGACGTGCTCGGCATGCACATGCCGCTGTACATGGCCATTGCCTATCTGTTCCTGATGCTGGTGGGCGGCATGTCCGGCTACTTCGTGGTGCCGATGAACGCGCTGCTGCAGCACCGCGGCCATGTGCTGCTGTCCGCCGGCCACTCGATCGCCGTACAGAACTTCAACGAAAACGTCTCGGTGCTGCTGATGCTGTGCCTGTACGCCCTGCTGATCAAGCTCAACGTGCCCATCGGCATCGTCATCGTGGCGTTCGGGATCTTTGTCTGCGTCACCATGGTGCTGGTGATGCGCCAGCACCGCTACAACGTGCGCAACTTCAACTCGCTCGCCATGATCGGCGAGGACAAGCACCACTAGCACCACTAACACCACTGACGGCCGTCGCCCCGCGGCGCGGCCGCGGGCGGCTATTCCGGCAAGGCTGCAACGCGTTGCCGCGCCCGCTCCTCCCAGCCCGGCGGCACCACGAAGCCGCGCGAGCACTCGCGCCACAGCCCTGGCGCGCTCGCTCCGGCAGGTTCCAGTTCGCACAGCATCACCGGCGCCTCGCGCCGCCAGACCTTGTCGTGCTGGGTTTCGGCAAAGCGTTGCGCCAGCGCTTCGCGCACGGCCTCGAGCGGCTCCGTGTGGGCCTGGGCGACCATGGCCGGCGCCATCCAGGCCGAGCGCGGCAGGCGATACCAGCGCGAGCCCGTGCGCGTGGCGGCCCACGCCGACCAGTCCTGCAAGGCGGACCACCAGCCATGCAGGTGATCCGGCGCAATGCCGAGGTCGCGCACCCCGGCGGGGACGACGCCGTTGCGGTAGAACAGCCAGCCAAGCAGGTAGACCTCGCTGCGGTCCACGGTGCGCCCCAGCAGCGCCAGCGCCTCGGGCGCGCGCGACAGCGGCAACTGACGGTGGACCAGATGGCCGAGCTTGTCGCCCAGYCTGTCCACCAGGTTGGGACCGACGAAATGATGCAGGCGCGGCGGTGCGGCGTCGCCGTGCCCCGCCGAGGCGTCCGGCCCGACCAGCAGGTAGAACTTGGCCGCCATTTCCCAATGGACGGTCGCCCCGCTGCGCGTATCGCGCCAGACGAAGTCGAGTTCGCCCAGCGTCTGCACACCGTGCGCGGCGGCGCGGCGTACCGGCAGGTTGGCCGCCAGCAGTTCCAGGCCGGCAGTGTGTTCGAGCGTGAACTGGAGCAGGCGCTCGGCATGGCGGCCCAGCCGCAGGCTGGGCGCATGCGCGGGGCCACGCGCGCGCGGATGCTCGCGGCCCGCCGCCAGTTCGGCGATGGTCAGCGGCAGCGAGGCCGGATCGGCGCACAGCAGCCAGCGCTGCCAGGCGGCCAGCGCGCCATCAGGCCAGTGCGCCAGGCCAGCGGCGATATGCGCGGCCGGCGTATCCGCGCTGGCGCCCTGGACGATGCTGCCCGGACTGCCGTCGGGGACACCGCCGAGAGCGCCGCCGACGCTGAGATTTCCGTTGAAGTTGCCGTTGATGCTGCCATTGACGTGACCGTTGATGGCCCCATCGGCCCCATCGCTCCCATCGGTCCCGCCGCCCACATGGCCGGCCGGCAGGAACGCCAGCAACGGCGGCGACAGCGAGCACCACGCCAGTTCGCGCAGGCGCTGCGAGACGGCATGGCGCCACAGCGACGCCATCTCGATGGCGCCGCCGGGGCTCAGCGCGGCGTCAGGCCTTGGCTCCCGCACGGGCATGCACCTCGCGGGCCAGGCAAAGGTCTTCCCAGGCACGCGCCTTGTCGGTCAGCGTGCGCAACAGGTAGGCCGGGTGATAGGTCACCACCACCGGAATGCCCTCGTAGCTGTGGACACTGCCGCGCAGCTTGCCGATCGGCGTGGTGGTACGCAGCAGCGACTGCGCCGCGAAACGCCCGAGCACCACGATCAGCTTGGGCTGCACCAGCGCGATCTGGCGGCGCAGATAGGGCTCGCACTGCGCCACTTCGTCCGGCTCGGGATTGCGGTTGCCGGGCGGGCGGCATTTCAGCACATTGGCAATGAAGACATTGCGCCCGCGCGCCAGGCCGAGCGCGCCCAGCATATTGTCGAGCAGCTTGCCGGCCTGGCCGACGAAGGGCTCGCCCTGCTTGTCCTCGTTCTCGCCGGGGGCTTCGCCCACCAGCATCCATTCGGCCTGGCGGTCGCCGACGCCGAATACGGTCTGGGTACGATGGCCGCACAGGCCGCAGTCGGTGCAAGCCGAGACGCGCGCCGCCAGCGCTGCCCAGTCGAGCCCGGCGATGGCGGCGGCGCGCGCATCGGCGCCGGGCGCCGACGGCAGCGCCGGCACCGGCGCGAAGGCCGTCGCCGGCTCCGGCGTGGGTTCCGGCTCCATCACCGGCTCCATCACCGGTTCCGCCTCCGGCTGCGGCGCTACGGCCCGCGGCCCGACGGCAGGCTCCGCCAGGGCACGGGGCGCCTCCGCACTGGCAGCGGGCGCCCCCTGGACGATGGCTTCGGCCGCCATGTCCGCCACGACGGCGGCAGGCGGCGCCGCCAGATCCGCATCGGCCTCCACCAACGCCTCCTGCGCCGCGGCCGGCGCGCGGCGCAGCACCCACTCCTCGCCGATGCCGAGTACCTCGAGGAACCTGGCGCGCCGRCTCATGGCTGGGCCTCCGAGGGCGACCATGCGCGGCGCAGCACCAGGGCATCCTCGCGGACCTGTCCGGCCGCGGGGTAATAGCCCTTGCGCCGCCCGATTTCGGCAAAGCCCGCCTGCCGGTACAACTCGATCGCGCCGGTATTGGAGGGCCGCACTTCCAGCAGCATGGTGTGCAGGTGATGCGCGTGCGCCGTGGCCAGGGCGGCGGCCAGCATCAGCCGGCCTAGCCCGTTGCGCTGATGCACCGGGTCCACGGTGATGTTGAGCAGGTGCATCTCGTCGACGACCGGCATCAGCACGGCGTAGGCGATCAACACGCCGGCCGGGTCGCGCAGGGTCATGCCGAGATGGCCGGCCTTGACGGAATTCTCGAAATTGCCGCGCGTCCACGGATGGCTGTAGGCGCGCGCCTCGATCTGCGCCACCGCCTCTACGTCGAGCGCGCTCATGCGCCCGATCACCCAGCCGGCGCCCAGCGACGGCATCACCGGCACTTCCGGCCATGCGGCGGCGGCCGGCGCCGGCTGCGCGGCGACCTCGGCGGCGGGCTCGCTGCGGCGCGCGCTCACGGCCGCTCTCCCGCGGCGGCCAGCGCGGCACGCTGCTCGGCGATGGCCTGGCGCTCGGCAATGGTCTGGGCGACCTTGTCGCGCAGATAGATCGGCATGGCATCCTCCGGCGCGACAGTTGCGTTGCGCGCCAGCGCGCGCAGGGCGATCGATACCAGCGCCGGCGCAGCGGGCAGCGCGTCGGGCACGCTGTGCTGCGCCAGCGCCGCGGCGGCAAGGCGCTCGCCGAACACGGCGGCGGCGTTGCCGGCCAGCCAGAACGGCGCGGGCGGCAGGCTCACCGCTTCCGGCGCGCACACCTGCATTTCAGTGACGGGCTGCCATTGCTGCGCGGCATCGTCCCAGCGGAACGCACCTGCGTAGGCTTCATCCATGCGGGCATCCAGCGCCACCAGCACCGGGATGCCGGGCGGCAAGGCGGGCAGCCCCGCGCCGCCCAGGCGCACGCGTTCGGCGCAGGCCATCAGCGAATTGACGGGCACGACCGGCAGGCCGGCGCCAAAGGCCAGGCCCTGGGCCACGCCGCAGGCGGTGCGCAGGCCGGTAAAGGAGCCAGGCCCGGCGCCGAAGGCGATCGCTGCGCAGTCAGCCAGGGCAATGCCGGCCTCGGCCAGCAGTTCGCCGGCGGCCGGCAGCACGCGCGAAGACGAGCGCGGGCCGGTATGTTCATGACGCACCAGGCACTCCAGGGCGCCGCCATCGGCAATGCGCCCGAGCGCGACGGAGCACCACTCGGTGGAGGTTTCAACAGCAAGAATCCAGGACATGGCGAGATTGTATCCGTTGCGACCTCAAAAGCTGAACTTGCGCGGTGGCCGATCTGCCGGGATCGCCCGCGCGGCGGCCGGACCGAAGGCTTCTTCGGTTTCTTTCGGCTCAAACGCACGGTGCCGGGAGATATCATCGCGCTGTCCCGGGGCTGCTCCCGGCCCCTCGCCCCAGAAATCATCCAGGAGAACCCCATGAGCGACCTGCAGGCACGCTTCGCCCAAGCCCAGCTCGACGTCAAGCAACTGGCCGAGCGCCCCAGCAATATGACCCTGCTGCGCCTCTACGCGCTGTTCAAGCAAGGCAGCGAGGGCGATGCCCATGGCGACAAGCCCGGCATGACCGATTTCGTCGGCCGCTACAAGTTCGAGGCCTGGGAAACCCTCAAGGGCACCAGCCAGGAAGAGGCGATGGAAAAATACATCGCGCTGGTCGAAGAACTGCGCAGCGGCGCCACCGCCTGAGTGCGGGCCGGGGCTGGCGCCCCGGCCCCGCTAGCCCGGCGCGGCCGGCAGTTGCCGCGGGCGGATGCGCCAGGCCGCCAGGATGGCCGTGGCAATCACCAGGCCCACCGCCAGAAAGGTCTCGTCGAAGGCGCGGATGCGCGCCGCGGGATCGCCCTCCGGGCCCAGCACCGCGCCCTGCGCCGCCAGCCGCCATTGCAGTCCTACGCCCGCCAGGCTCACCCCGATGGCGCCGCCCAGCTGCCGCAGGAAGTTGATGCAGCTCGAGCCCTGCGCGATCAGCGAGTAATCCACGCCGCGCATGGCGCCCAGCGTCAGCGACGGCAGGATGCAACCCAGCCCGATGCGCCCCAGCACCGCCCACGCCACCAGCAACAGGTAAGGCGTGGCCTGCGAGCCCAGGGCCATCAGCAGGAAAGACGCCGCCAGCAGCGCAAGCCCGAACGACACCTGCCGGTGCGGCGCGACGCGGTTGATCAGCCGCCCCGAGGCGGCGATGGTGAGGGCCAGCGCCAGGCCGGCCGGCAGCAGCACCAGGCCGGCCCGCGACGGCGAATAGGCCAGCGCCATCTGCATGTAGACCGGCAGCAGGTAGGTCGAGCCGAACAGCCCCGCTCCGTAGATGAAGGCGACCACCGCGCCGGCGGCGAACTGGCGGTAGCTGTACAAGCGCATGTTCATCAGCGGATGCTGCGCGCGCAGCTGCCACAGCACGAAGACCACCAGCAGCAGCACCCCGAAGCCCGCCAGCGCCAGGCCCGCCGCCATGCTTTCGCGCAGCTGCACCAGGCCGTTGAGCAAGCTCACCGTGCCAATGCCGGCCAGGCCCAGGCCCTGCCAGTCGAGCGGCTTGCGCTCGCCCATCATGGCCGAGTCCACCGCCATGAAGCGGCGCGCCATGAACAGGCCGATCAGCGTCAGCGGCACCACCACGAAGAAGATCGAGCGCCAGCCGAAGGCCTCCACCAGGAAGCCGCCCACGCTCGGGCCCAGCGCCGGCGCCAGCACCACGCCGAAGCCGAACAGGCTGACCGCGCGGCCCTGCTCGCGCTCCTCGAATACCCGCAGGATGAGGATATTGGGCAGCGGCTGCAGGATGCCCGCGGCAATGCCCTCGGCCACCCGCATGGCGATCATCACTTCGTAGGACGGCGAGAAGCCGCCGACCAGGCCACCGGTGCCCAGCAGCAGCAGGCTGCCCACAAAGGTGCGGCGCAGGCCGTAGCGGTTGAGCAGCCATGGGGTGAGCAGCATCGACAGCGTCATGGCGATCATGAAGCTGGCCGCCACCCACTGCGCGCGCTCCTGCCCCAGCAAGAAATGCTTGCTCAGGGCGGGCACGGCCACATTGACGATGGTCGACGAGATGATCGACGAAACCGTGCCCAGCATCAGCGTCATCAGCACCAGCCAGCGCAGCCGGTCCCCATAGCGTGCGCGCAGCGTGGCCCGCGTCGGCCCGCCGGCCGGCTCGCCCGCCGAGCCGCCCGAAGGTCCGCCCGCGGCGGGTGGCGAGGGCTGCGCGCTCACCCCAGGCGCCCGGTGGCAGCCAGTTCGCGGATCTTGCGTACGGTGTCGATATCAGCCTCGTGATAGGCCGACTTGACGATCTCGGCGTAACGGTCGTCGCCGCTCGCGTCCACCGCCGGCATGGTGGTTTCGTAGACAAAGCGCAGCAGCAGCGCACCGGGTCCCGGCGTCTCGATCGCCATGGTCAGGGAGCCGCCGGCGTGGTCGGCGGTGGCCGCGGTCTCGTAGCGCACCTGGCGGCGCGGCGCGAAAACCACCCGATCGCGGATCGAAGCCTTGCCGAAGTGCAGCACCCGCACGACGTAGTCCTCACCCCGCTCCACGATCTCGGCACGGTCCAGGCCCAAGACGAACAACTCGGGCTCGCTGGTACGCAGCACCAGCCCTTGCCATAGCTGATCCGGCGTCAGCGTGTCCAACTGGATATTGTGTGGATCGTTGATCTCCACAAGGTGCTCGAAACGCAACTTTCCTCTCCCGATCTATCGTTAGCCGATATTATGAAGGCTCCGCGTCAAGGTCTACAGCAAAACTTCCCCCTCCCGCACATCCTCGCCCCCGACCCCGCCGCCTCCGGAGCCCATCCATGAACCAACCCATCATCGAACCCGCCATCGACGCCGTCGATCCGCTGCAGGTCCTGGTGTATGCCGATTCGCTGTCGTGGGGCATCGTGCCGGGAACGCGCCGCCGCCTGGCCTGGCCGGTGCGCTGGCCCGGCCGGCTCGAGCTTGCCCTCAACGGCTCCGCCGGCCAGCGGCCGGTCCGCGTGCTGGAAGACTGCCTCAATGGCCGCCGCACGGTCTGGGACGATCCCTTCAAGCCCGGGCGCAACGGCATCCAGGGCCTGGCCCAGCGCATCGAGATGCATTCGCCGCTGGCGCTGGTGATCCTGATGCTGGGCAGCAACGATTTCCAGTCCATGCATGCGCACAACGCCTGGCACGCCGCGCAAGGCGTCGGCGCCCTGGTCGACGCCATCCGCGCCGCGCCCATCGAGCCGGGCATGCCGACACCGCCCGTACTGGTGCTGGTGCCGCCCGCGATCACCACGCCGTGCGGGCCGCTGGCGCCCAAGTTCGCCGGCGGCGAGCACAAATGCGCGGGGCTGACGCAAGCCTTCGCGGAAGTCTGCAACACGCGCGGCTGCAAGTGGTTCGATACCGGCAGGGTGATCCGCAGCAGCGCGGTGGACGGGGTGCACCTGGATGCCGGCGCCCACCTGGCGCTCGGCGACGCGCTGGCGCCGGTGGTTCACAACCTGCTGGCGCCGCTGCGCGCCTGAAGTGTCCCGGGGGGGCGCCCGATGCAACACTCCTGACAGTACATGTCAGGAGCGCCGGCGCACAATCGCGGCTCGATCACGCCCCCAACACGGGCAGGAGACTGCGATGCAATTGCTGATCCAACTCGATGTCGACGACCTCGCGCGGGGCATCGGCTTCTACGAGCAAGGCCTGGGGCTGAGCCTGGCGCGCACGCTGTCCGGCGGCGCGGTGGCGGAGATGCTGGGCGGCGGCGCGCCGATCTACCTGCTGGGCGGCCGCGCCGCGAGCTGGCCCGGCAGCCGTGGCAGCGCGAGCCGCACCCCGCGCAGGCAATGGACCCCGGCGCAACTGGACTTCGTCGTGACCGACCTGGAGGCGGCCATCGAGCGCGCGCTGGAAGCCGGCGCCGAACTGGAAGACTGGCCGCAGGATTTCGCATGGGGCCGCCAGGCCCTGCTGTCCGATCCCTTCGGCCACGGGCTTTGCCTGGTCGAGTGGAACGCCCGCGGCAACGAAGCCGGTGCGGGCGGCCGGCCAGTGATGGCGGCAATGCCCGCGCGACCCGGGATGGCGCGGGACGCCGCCATGTCCGGCTGAGGCGCGCGGCGGGATTGCCCCTGCGCGCGCCTCCCCGCTACATCGTCAGCGGATCTGCAGGTCGCGCCTGACTTCCGCGCTGCCCTGCCTGACGGTGATGGTCAGGACATCGCCGCTCACCGGCGGCGTGGCCAGGCTGGCCAGGTACTGGAAGCGGATGCCGGTCTGGATGCTCTGGAACAGTCCGGCCAGGTCGGTGCCCTCGACGCGCTTGTACTCGCCACCGGTATCCGCGGCCATCTTCTGCATCTCGGGCTCGTTGACGTCGCCGCGCCTGCCGAACGCTACCGTGTAGAGCGGCACGCCCTTGCCCTGCGCCGCGCGGATGACGCCGTCCGGCGCGTAGGGCGCGACGTTGTTCTGGCCATCGGTCATCGCCACCACGATGCGGCGTGCGTTGACGCCGGCATCGAGCAGATCGAGGCCGGCCTGCGTGGCGCCGTAGAACGCCGTGGTGCCRCCATAACGGTAGCTGTTGCGGACCCGCCAGTCGCCGGTGGCGGGATGGACCGGGTCGGCCCCGCTGCCGTCATAGATCTGCGACGCGCGGTTGTACAGGTCCACTACCGGGCGCAGCGCGGCGATGTCCTGCGTCAGGCCGCTGGCGCTGAAGCGGTAGCCGGCCACCGCCGCGCCGCCGCGGGTCCACGTGTAGTAGCGGTCCAGGTTGGCGTCGTCGATCGTCTCGACCTTCTGGTCGAAGATCACCACGCCGGCTTCGTCGGCCGCGCTGCGCAGGCCGTCGAGCAGCACGTGCCCGGCCGCGCCGGCGATCTGCAGCGCGCTCTTGCCGGTGTTGCCGATCAGGGTGCCCATCGAGCCGCTGGCATCCATCACGATCGCCACGCTGGCGTTCTGCGCCGCGCTGGCGCCGTACGACAGCGAGCCCAGCGGCAGCGCGGTGCCGGCCACGGCGAACGCGAAGTCCGGCGCGGCCAGCCCCAGTACAGCCTTGCCGGTCTGGTCGTCGGTCACGGTCAGCGCCACCTTGCCGCCGCCCAGGTCCTGCACCACGCTGAGCACATAGGCCGCGTTGGCCGGCAGCGCCGACACCGGTGGCTTGCCTGCGCCCGCGCTGGCGATGAACGACGAGAGCGGGCGGCTGACCGGGCCCAGGCCGGCGGGCTGGGCATGCGCCTGCACGGCGGTCTCGGGCACGTTGCCGGCGAAGCCGCCGCAGGCATCGGTGGTCAGCGTGCCGACCACCGTGCCGTCGGCGCTGGCGAAGTGCACGTCGAGCGCGGCGAGCGGGTCATACCCGTCAGGCACTTCCGGACAGGCAGCGCTGGCGGGCGTGCGCAACACCGTGCCGGCCAGGCGCACGATCATGGCGCCGCGCGCGGCCGTGCCCTGCGGCTGCACCAGCACGCCGGCCACCGCCACGGTCTTGGGGACGGCCGGCGTGGACGGGGCCGCGGGACCGGAGCCCGCGCCGGGCGTGCCGGCGGAGGTGTCGTCGTCGGAGCCGCCGCAGGCGGCCAGTACCGCCACTGCCAGCACGCTCAGCATGGCATGTCGAAATTCGCGCATCGATTCTTCTCCTGAAAAATGCGGTCGTTGTTCTGCCGCGATGGTTCCATCGCCGGCGCGACAAAAGGCTCGGACGGATTTGTTTGAATCGGCGGAATCGTCCGGCGATGGTGACAAAGGGAACAAAGCTGGCCCGCTTGATCTTGCGCAACGGATCGATCCGGCCAGTGCGCTATGGCCACGCGAACGACGCGCCAAACGGATAAGCAAGCGCGCATTGCTTCGTTGGTGACGCAGGCGGCTTGTTCTATCGTGTCTCGGGTGCAAGAAACTCCAGCCCGCGCGGCGAGCCTTCGCCGCCCCAACACGCAATCCGCGCATATCGCATGACCTCCTTCGGCCCGGATCTGAACGATCCCTTCGTGGCCCGCGCAGTGAAGCTGCGCGAAGCCTTCCATACCGATGCCGTTGCCCGCGACAAGGCCGGCGGGCGTCCCACCGGACAGATCCGCCTGCTCAAGGAAAGCGGCCTGCTGTCGGCTGGCATTCCCGCCGCGTTCGGCGGTGGCGGCGCGTCATGGCTGTCGCTGCTGCGCGTGGTGCGCGAGTTCGCGCGCACGGACGGCTCGCTGGCTCACCTGTTCGGCTATCACCATCTTCCCGTGCACACCGTGCGCGCACGCGGCACGCCGGCGCAGCAGGCGCGTCTGCTGCATGCCTCGGCTTCCGGGCAATGGCTGTGGAGCAACTCGGGCAACGCCTTGTCGAAGACGTCGGCCGCGCAGCGCGCGCCCGGCGGCGACGGCTGGCTGGTCACGGGCTTCCGGCCGTTCTCGAGCGGCACCCATGTGGCGGACGTGATCCAGCTGGCGTGGGAGAACGAACTCGGCCAGCGCCTGACCGCCGTGATCCCGGCGGAGCGCGCCGGCATCCGGATCGAGGACGACTGGGACGGCATCGGCCAGCGCCAGACCGGCAGCGGCACGGTGACCTTCGACAACGTGCTGGTGCGCGACGACGAACTGCTGGGCCGTGCCGACGACGCGCTCACGCCGTTCGCCTCGCTGGTCACGCTGCTGCAGCAAAGCGTGCTGCTCAATGTCTTCGTGGGCGCTGCCCAGGGCGCGCTCGACGAAGGCAGCGCCTACACGGCGACGCAATCGCGCCCGTGGATCCACTCCGGCGTGGAGCGTCACGTGGACGATCCCTGGGTCCAGCGCAAGTATGGCGAGCTGGCCATCCGCACGCTGGCGGCCACCGAACTGGCCGACCAGGCGGCGCGCACGCTGGACGGGATCTATGTCCATGGCACGGCGCTGACGCCGGAGCAACGCGGCCGCGCCGCCATCGACATCGCGACCGCCAACCTCTACGCCGGCGAGACCGGGCTGGCCGTGTCCAGCGATATCTTCGAGGTGATGGGCGCGCGCTCGGCCACCAATGCGAACGGCTTCGACCGCTTCTGGCGCAACGTGCGCACGCATACGCTGCACAACCCGGCCGAGTACAAGAAACGCACGGTGGGCACCTGGCTGCTGACCGGCGAATTTCCCTCGCCCGCCATCTATCGCTGATTGCGCYTATCCCGTTGACTTCCGCCGGCTGCGCCAGCCGGCTTCAACCGAGTCCCCATGTCCGCCAACGTCGCCTACCTCCATGCGCCGGCCGATGCCGCGCCCGCGCTGTTCGAACCTGACCGCAGCAACCCGTTCATCGCACGCGCCGCCGCATTGCGCGACCGCTTCGCCGAGGACGCCATCGCGCGCGACCAGGCCGGCGGCAAGCCGGCCGAACAGATCCGCCTGCTCAAGGAGCACGGCTTGCTGGCGCTGCTGCTGCCGCGCGAATACGGCGGACAAGGCGAGCGCTGGTCCACAGTGCTGCGCATCGTGCGCCTGTTCGCGCAGGTGGACGGCTCGCTCGGCCATCTGTTCGGCTATCACTACAGCAGCCTGCTGAGTCCGCGCCTGCGCCGCGCGCCGGAGCAGGCCGCCAGCCTGTGGCGCCGCTCGGCCGAAGGCAACTGGTTCTGGGGCAATACCGCGAACAGCTTTTCCAGGAGCCTGTCCGGCCGCCGCGACGGCGAGTATTTCGTGCTCGACGGCTACCGGCCCTTCACCTCGGGCTCGCACGTGGCGGACTTCCTCGCCATTGCATGGGAGGATGCCCACACCAATGAACGCCGTTTCGCCGCCATTCCCGCCGACCGCGCGGGCATCGTGATCGAGGACGACTGGGACGGCATCGGCCAGCGCCAGACCGGCAGCGGCCGCGTCACCTACCGCGGCGTGCGCGTGCACGAAAGCGAGGTGCTGGGGCCGCCGGTGCCGCTCGACCCCACCAGCGCGCCGGCAGAGCCGTGGCGCACGGTCACGCCGCTGCAGCAGCAAAGCGTGCTGCTCAACGTGTTCATCGGCACCGCGCAGGGTGCGCTGCGCGCCGGGCGCGAATACACGCTGGGCCAGTCGCGCCCGTGGGTCCACTCCGGCGTCGAGCGCCATGTCGACGACCCGTGGGTCAAGCGCCAGTACGGCGAGCTCTGGGTCAGGACCCAGGCCGCCACCGCGCTGGCCGACCGCGCGCTGGCCGCGCTCGACCAGGTGGCGGCGCGCGGCGAGGCGCTCACGGCCGGGGAACGCGGCGAAGCCGCCGTGGCCATCGCCGCGGCCAATGCGCTGGCCGGCGAGGTGGCGCTGCAGGTATCGAGCGAGATCTTCGAGCTGACCGGCGCGCGCTCGGCGGTACGCAAGTTCGGGCTGGACCGCTTCTGGCGCAACGCGCGCATCCACACGCTGCACAACCCGGCCGAGTACAAGACCCGCAATGTGGGCCGCTGGATGCTGGGCGAAGGCCATCCGCAACCGGGAACCTATCAATGAGCGCAACCTCGGCTTCGCGTCCGCGCCAGCTTCACCTCAATATCAACATCCTGCACTCGGGCTTCGTGCCCTCCGCCTGGCGGCTCGCCGACAGCGACCCGTACGCCTTCGCCGACGTGCGCCACTATGTGCGCGTGGCGCAGATCGCCGAGGCAGGCAAGCTCGATGCCGTATTCCTGGCCGACAACGCCGCCATCGTCGACCAGATCCACTTCCGCCCGGTCACGGCGCTGGAGCCGACCGTGCTGCTGGCCAGCATCGCGGCCGCGACCACGCATATCGGCCTGATCGGCACGGCCTCCACAAGCTACAACGAGCCCTACAACATCGCGCGGCGCTTCGCCACGCTGGACCATGTGAGCGGCGGGCGCGCGGGCTGGAACGTGGTGACCACGGCCGATGTGCCCTCGGCGCGCAACTTCGGGCGCGACGCCGCGCCCGACCACGCGCAGCGCTACGCGCGCGCGGACGAGTTCACCACGGTGGTCAAGGCGTTGTGGGATAGCTGGGAGGATGACGCCTTCATCGGCGACAAGGCCGGCGGGCGCTTTGTCGATGCCGACAAGGTGCAGCCGATCGCCCACCGCGGCGAGCACTTCAGCGTGCAGGGGCCGCTCAACCTGCCGCGCTCGCCACAGGGCCACCCGGTGGTGGTGCAGGCCGGCGGCTCCGCCGACGGGCGCGAGCTGGCCGCGCGCCATGCGGAGGCCGTGTTCTCGGCCTCGCAGTCGTTCGAGGAATCGCTCGCCTACGGGCGCGAGCTCAAGTCGCGCGCGCAGGCGCTCGGGCGCGGGCCCGACGCGGTGCAGGTGCTGGCCGGCCTGACCACCATCATCGGCGCCACCGAGGCGCAGGCGCGCCGGCGCCGCGACGAGCTGGTCGACCTGATCCCGTGGGACTACAGCCTGACGCGGCTGGCCGGCACGCTCGGCATTGCGCCGGACCGCCTCAAGCTGGACCAGCGGCTGCCCGACAATCTCGCGCTGCCCGCCGGCGGCAACGGCAACCACACCTTCTTCAACGCCACCCTGGCGCTGGCGCGTCGCCATGGCTACACCGTGCGCGAACTGATCCGCGAGCTGGCTGGCGGCGGCGGGCACCGCGTGATCGTCGGCACCCCGGAGCAGATCGCCGACGACATCGGGCACTGGTTCCGGCACGGCGCCGCCGACGGCTTCAACCTGATGCCCGACGCCCTGCCCGGCGGGCTGCAGGATTTCGTCGACGGCGTGGTGCCCATCCTGCAGCGGCGCGGCATCTTCCGCACCGCATACGAAGGCAATACGCTGCGCGACCACCTCGGGCTGGCGCGCCCGCAGGGCCGGCAAGGCACGCGCAAGGCCGCCTGACATTCAACCCAAGGACCAACCATCATGGCTCAACGTAGCGGTTTCCTCAGCCTGGGCGCTTTTCTCTACCCCAGCGGCCACCACATCGCCGCCTGGCGCCACCCCGACGCCAAGGCCGATGCCGGCATCGACTTCAAGCACTACGTGGCGCTGGCGCAGGCCGCCGAGGCGGCCAAGTTCGACCTGATCTTCCTTGCCGACGGCGTCGGCACGCGCGGCGACGACGTGGAATTCCTCAGCCGCACCGCGCACAGCTACCAGGCACAGTTCGAGCCGATCACGCTGCTGTCCGCGCTGGCCGCGGTGACCGAGCGCATCGGCCTGGTCGGCACCGCCTCCACCAGCTTCAACGAGCCGTATCACATCGCCCGCAAGTTCGCCTCGCTCGACCATATCTCGGGCGGGCGCGCCGGCTGGAACCTGGTCACCTCGTCCAGCGAGCACGAGGCGCACAATTTCAACCGCGAGCACCACTTCGCGCATGCCGACCGCTACGAGCGCGCCGCCGAGTTCGCCGACGTGGTCGACGGCCTGTGGAACAGCTGGGAAGACGACGCCTTCCTGCGCGACAAGGCCAGCGGCCGCTACTACGATCCGGCGCGGCGCCATGTGCTCGGCCACAAGGGCAAGCACTTCTCGGTGCAGGGCCCGCTTAATGTCTCGCGCACGCCGCAGGGCCATCCGGTGGTGGTGCAGGCCGGCTCGTCCGAAGCCGGCAAGGAACTGGCCGCGCGCACCGGCGAGGCGGTCTTCACCGCGCAGCAGACCGTGGAAGACGCGGTCGCGTTCTATGCCGACGTGAAAGGCCGCCTGGCGAAGTACGGCCGCGAGGCCGACGACCTGAAGATCCTGCCAGGCGTGTTCCCGGTGGTGGGCCACAGCGAAAGCGAGGCACGCGAGAAATTCGAGCAACTGCAGTCGCTGATCGATCCGGTGGTGGGCCTGGCGCTGGTGTCCGGCCTGAGCGGCGGCTTCGACCTGTCCGGCTACCCGCTCGACGGACCCATCCCCGAGCTGCCCGAGACCAATGCCAGCAAGAGCCGCCAGCGCCTGGTGATCGACCTTGCGCGGCGCGAGAACCTGACCATCCGCCAGCTCTACCAGCGCGTGGCCGGCGCGCGCGGCCACTGGCAACTGGTCGGCACGCCGGCACAGATCGCCGACCAGCTCGAAGAGCGCTTCCGCAAATACGGCGCCGACGGCTACAACATCATGTCGCCGGTGCTGCCTGGCGGGCTGACCGATTTCATCGCGCTGGTGTTGCCGGAGCTGCGCCGCCGTGGCCTGTTCCGCACGGATTACGCGGGCACCACGCTGCGCGACCACCTGGGCCTGAAGCGCCCCGTGCATCCGGCGCGCGCCGCCGGTGCCGCCACGACCAACCAGAACATCGCTGCCATCGCCGCATGACCGACCCGACCTCCACCGCCCGGGCGGGCGCATCGCCCGACCCTGATTTCCTCGCGCGCGAAACGCTGCGCCTGCTCGGCCCCGCGCCCGACGACTGGGTGCCCGGCCATGCCGGCATCGACCACAATGTCGCCATCATCGGCGGCGGCCAGAGCGGCAGCGCCTATGCCTTCGCGCTGCGGCGCGCCGGCATCGGCCGCGTCACCGTGCTCGACGCCGCGCCGGACGGCGCGCGTGCAGGTGTGTGGCGCACGCGCGCGCGCATGCAAAAGCTGCGCACGCCGAAGAGCCTCGTCGGGCCTGAACTCGGCCTGCCGGGGCTCGGCTTCCAGGCCTGGTACGAAGCCCGCCACGGCGCGCAGGCCTACGCCGCGATCGACCGCATCCCGCGCCTGGCCTGGGGCGATTATCTCGACTGGTTCCGCGGCTTCCTTGGCGTCGAGGTCCGCTATGGCACGCGTGTGATCCGCATCGAGCCCGTGACCGGCAGCGCCGTGCCGCACTTCCGCCTGCACCTGGAGAGCGACGGCCAGACGCGTATCGAAACCGCGCGCAAGGTCATCCTTGCCAGCGGCGTGGCCGGCAACGGCGCACCCTTCGTGCCCGCCGCGCTCAAGCCGGCCGTGGCGGCGGGGCTCGCCGCGCACACCGCCGACGCCATCGACTTTGCCGCGCTGCGCGGCAAGACCGTGGCCGTGCTCGGCGCCGCCGCTTCCGCCTTCGACGCCGCCGCGGTCGCGCTCGAAGCGGGTGCCGCCGCCGTCCACCTGTTCGCGCGGCGCGGCCACATCGCCGCCACGCCGGTCTCGCGCATCCGCGCCTATCCCGGCCTCTACGACAACTACCACGCCCTGCCCGACGCCACGCGCTGGGAACAGGCCCTGCGCTACCGCCGCGCCGGCTCCACGCCCCCGGCCGATTCGGTCGAACGGGTGCTCGGGTTCCCGCAGTTCCACCTGCACCTGAACGCGCCCTGGACCAGGGCCGACGTCGACGCGGGACGCATCGTCACGCAGGTACGAGGCGAGGTGCTGCGCTTTGACTTCGCGATCGCCGGCACCGGCTATCTCGTGGATCCTTCCGCCCGGCCCGAACTGGCCGACATCGCGCCACATGTCCTGCGCTGGCGCGACCGCTACCAGCCTCCGGCCGATGCGCGCGATGACGAGCTGGGTGCGTCGCCCTACCTCGGCAGCGGACTGGAGTACCTCGAGAAGACACCGGGCAGCGCGCCATGGCTGCGCGATATCCATGTGCATAACCCGGGCGGATTCGCCAGCACCGGCGTGCCGCTCGGCGACGTGCCCAGCATGCGGCGCGATATTCCCGGCGCGGTGGCGCGCATCAGCCGGGATCTGCTGCTGGCGGACCTGGCGCTGCATGAGCTGCGCATCCGCGCGGATGTGCCGGCGGATTTCGGGCCGGAGCTCTACGCGAGCGCCGTGCGCAAGGCTGCCGACGAGGATACGCAAGCCGCCGCCGCGTGAGGGTGGCGGACGCTGCCGGCCCGGTGCGCGGCGCTCAGTCCTTCACCGTGACGATGGTCACGCGCCGATTCTCCGGCGCTGAGGGATTCTGCAGATTCATCGGTTCGGCGGAGCCCTTGCCGACCGGCGTCAGCCGGTCGGCGGCAATGCGCCCCTCCAGCGTGAGGTACTCCACCACTGCCGCGGCACGGCTCTCGGAGAGCTTCAGGTTGGCATTTGCCGGTCCGCGCGGGTCCGCATGCCCTTCGACACGAAACTTGTACGGCGAGAGTTTTGCCGACTGCAGTCCGCGGGCGACCTTGCCTAGCGCGGCACGCGCACTGTCGGTCAGTCTCGATGAATTGCTGTTGAATGTGATCAGCAGCTGGGCGGACGGATCTTTCGCCGGGCTGGCGGCCTCCTGCGCCGCATAGACATCGCGATGCGTGATGCCGAGCGTCTCGGTCCTGGCGCTGGCATCCTGCGGCGTCAAGGCATTGGTGATGGCTTCCACGCTGATGTCCTGCTCCCGCATAAGGTTGTCGCCGGCGTGGGCGACAGGCCAGGCAGCCAGGATGCAGAGCGCAGTGAGCGACAAGCGCAGCAAGCAATGCATTGCGATCGTGACTTGCGTAGTCTTTGCCATGTTGGATCTCCAGAGATTTGCGCGTTTCCACGCCGGTGCGGCTCGCCGTCGCGATCGCCGCCAGTCCTCATCGGTTTCCAGTTTCCATATCCGTCGCCCCCCGCCAGAGCACGCCTATTCCAGGCATTGGACGAGAGCCGAAATCTGGCGCAGCCTTGCGCCCGGCTTCATTTCCGGCGCCTGGGGCACGACAGGCGCCGGCGCGCCCGGCCTCGCATCGACGAACCGGGCAAGATCCTGCGCGCAGACCGCAACGCTGAGTTCCGGGTTGTCCGTGTACCGCCCCACGATCATGCCGAGCAGCGCCCCCTGTGCGTCGACGACCGGGCCTCCGCTGTTGCCCTCATGCAAGGCCGCGCGCAGCACCAGCAGCCGGTGGCCCCTAGGCTGGGCGGTGCCGCGCACGTCTCCGCGCGTCATGACAGGCACGAGCGGCGACGACGGCGTGAGACCGAAGCCGATCGTATAGACCGACATGCCTTGATGGACGGAAACGGCGAGAGGCCGCGCAGCCATCTTCACGGCACGGTTGGTTGCGAGCAGTGCCACGTCCAGCTGGTCGTCGATCGCCACCAGGGAGGCGGGCATGCTCGCCATGTCGCGCGGCCAGACGTTGATCCGCTGGCAGCCGCGAACGACGTGCGCGCTGGTGAGCATGTCGCCTGACTGGGTCACGAAGAACGCCGTACCGCTGCGCAGCATCCCCTCGTGGCCCTTGCCCTTTGCACCGGCATGCTTGCCGGCACCCGCGGCTTTCATGTCGCCGCCGAGATGCCCGATGTCGACCGATCCGGTGCGCTGCGCTTGCGCGCACGCAGGCCAGATGCCGGTCAGCGTCAGGGCCAGGGCCAAGGCCAGCAGCAGGCACAAGCGCAGGGCGCGTTCGCGTCGGTCCATGGTCAGATCCGGGAAATCGCTAGGGGTTGGCAAGCTCCCACTCCCCGTTTGCGTTACGGCATGCCCGCGAAGACTGCTCGTATGTCTTTCCTTCCTTCACATAGGTCTCGTTGAATTTCCGGCACGTCTGGGCAGTCGGTGACTTCGTGTACCCGGAGAGCGGCTTGATGGTGCCGGAGTTCCCCGTCTTCGCGTTGCGCCAGGTCTTGGGCTGGTTGTTCTCGCTGGTCTGCAGGGCTTGCTTGAGCGCGGCCTGGCGCGCTTCGCGGTCGCGCTCGTCCATCTCCCGGCCAATGATGCCGCCAAGCAGCGCACCGGCCATGCCGCCGGCGACAATGGCGCCCGCGTTGCCATGGCTGAAAAGCCCACCGAGCGCCGCGCCCGTGCCGGCACCGATGAGCGCGCCCGACGTGGTCTTGTTCATGCCGCTCGAATCGCCCGTCGCACACCCCGCGATCGCGCTGGCCACCGCGGCGCAGCCGATCGCCATAGTCCATCTGTTCATCGCATCTCCCTTTGACGATCAGGCGCGATCGCCCCAATGACTACATTGCCCAGACCCCGGCGCGAGCACGTCGTGCCTCCTGCTCGGCAGTGGCATAGCGCGCCGGCGCGCCGTCCCTTGTGCGAGCCCAGCCATTTCTGAGGGCGTGCTCGCCGATGTCTTCTCCGCCCGCGAAGCACTGGAAGGCCTTGTCTTTTGCAAAACACTGAAGCTGGTTGCCCTTGCCTTTGAGGTACCGCTGCATGGCCTGGGCCGGCTTGCCGTCTTCGCCGTGTATGGAGGACAGGTTGACGATCTTCCCGGAGACGATCAGCGCGCCCGAATCGAGCACCTGGGCGACCGTTCCCTCGAGGTCCGGCCTGGCTTGCGATGCCGGACTGCCACCGTTCTGTCCTGCCGGGGGGGATGCCGGGTTCGCCGGGGCCGGCGGCGTCGGAACCAGGGCGATCGGCGGGAGATTGATCGGCTGCTCCTGCGCCGGCGGCTCGGGTACGGATACCTGCGGCCTCGCGCTCGCCGCCGGCGGGGGCGACTGGGGCTGGTCTTGCGAATGTCGCGTCAGTGCCATGAGGAGGATGCCCGCGCCGATGACCAGCCCGGCGGCAGCCGCGCCGAGGCCGATGACGCGCGAGCGCGGGCGCGCCGGCGGCGGCTCCGGCCTGATGGCCGTGCCGGGCGCCGGAGCATGCGCGGCTGGCCGGGACTGCGAGGCGAAAGCGGCCGGCGGAGGTACCGGCGGTGCCGCGGCGCGCGCGGTGCCTTGCGCGGAATCGGCATGGCCGGGCAGCCGCGCTCCCGGGAGCAGGCTCGGGTTCGCCCGCGTGCTCATGCTGGGATTCGCGATCGTGCTGACGCCCGGGTCCGGGTTCGGGTTGGCGCTCGTGCTGGTGCTGGTGCTCGTGCTCGTGCTCGTGCTCGTGCCTGTATATATCGCGCCTGCGACAAGGGTTTCCTGAAGATCGAGCGCGCTGTAGGTCTGAAGCACGCCGTCGCGCACGATGTCGGGCGCATCCGCAAGCAGCGGCGAAGCCCCCAATGCGCGGCCAAAGTCTTCTGCCGTGAAGAACCGTTCATCAGGAGCCTTGGCAAGCGCCTGCATCAGCGCGCGCTCGATGCCGGGGTCGAGGTCCGGGCACCATGCGGCCAGTGGCGGCGGTACCGTCTCCACCTGTGCGCGGATCAGCTCATAGTCGCTGGTCGCGTTGAACGGCAGTCGCCCGGAGATGAGTTCGTACAGCACCGTCGCCAGGCTGTACAGGTCACTGCGGCCGTCGCCTTCGTGGCCGCGCAGTTGCTCCGGCGAGGCGTATGCGAGCGTGCCGACGACATCGCCTTGTTGCGTGAGGCGTTGCGAACCCTGGATGCGCGCAATGCCGAAATCCATGATCTTCAGCGTGCCGCTGTCCGTGAGCATCAGGTTGGACGGCTTGATATCCCGGTGAATCACGCCCATCTTGTGCGCATAGCGCAGGCCCATGATGGCCTGGATGACCACCGCGAGGCTGTCGCGCACGGGAAACTTGCCAATGCGCTGCAGGATCGTCTCGAGCGTGTGCCCGTGCACCAGCTCCATCACCATGCACATGGTGTCGCCATCCTTGAACAGCGCATACAGCGTGGTGATGTTGGGATGGTTCAGCTTGGCAAGGCTGGTCGCCTCTGCGCGAAAGCGCTCCAGGAATCCCCTGTCGAGGCTGAACTCGGGCCTCAGGGTCTTGATGGCCACCTCGCGTTCGAGCTCGGTATCGAAAGCGCCATAGACTTCGCCGATCCCGCCACGTCCAAGCAGGGTGCGGATTTCGTAGTGGCCTATCTGCCGGACTGACATGGCGAATCCATCAACCCATTGCGTTCAGAAAGCGCTGGTCTCGCGCGTCGAGCGAACCGGCGCGCCGCCCGCGGCCGGTTGCTGCTGCACGCGACAGATCGCGACCGATGCGTTATCCACCCCTCCCGCCATGCGGGCCAGCTCTATCAGTTTCTGGCAGGCGTCGACCGGCTCGAGCGTCATGATCACCGATGCAATCGTCGCGTCGTCGATCTGATCGCTAATGCCGTCGGTGCACAGCACCAGGACATCGTCGTGCGCCAGCGGAAAGCCATCCGGTGAAACGACCGGCTCCTGGCCCGGCGTTCCCAGCGCCCGCAAAAGTACATTCTTGTCGGGGTGCCTGCTTGCCTCTTCCGCCGTGAGCAGCCCTTCACGGTACATCTCGCGGACCAGGGAGTCGTCCTCCGTCAATTGCCGGAATTCCCCCTGGCGAAGGAGGTAGATCCGGCTATCCCCGACGTGGGCGATATAGGCGAGGTCGTTGACGATGGCAAGCGCGCTGCAGGTGGTTCCCATGCCATTGCAGCTCGGGTCGGCGGCGGCATGTTCCCCGATCGCCCGATTGGCGATGACAAAGGCGTTTTTCAGCGCATCCGTGGGCGGGCCCGGATTGCGGTAGTACTCGCGAAGCACCGTACGCAGCGCGATCTGGCTCGCCACTTCACCTGCCGCGTGCCCGCCCATGCCATCCGCCACGACGGCAAGCGCACCGGCACGCGCATAGGGATCGTCCTCGCGTGGAATCATGCAGCCGACCGCGTCCTCGTTCAGGCTGCGCACGCATCCTGCGTCGCTGAGCATCGCGCACCTGACCATCAGCCGGGATCGATCTTCTTGGCGAGCCTGGTCGGCGCACATGGCGAGCTTCCCCGTTGGACTCAGTTAAGCAGCAGGTCAAGTCCGTACTTGATCGGGACCGCGAATGTCACGCGCTCATCGCCCATCGAGCGGGAATAGGTGAACAGCCCGATCACCTTGCCGTCGCGGTCGAACACGGGGCCGCCGCTGTTGCCATGGCCGGTCGCGGTGACCGTGAGCTGGTAGACATCGCCCAGGTCATCGTAAGTCTGGACGTTCTTCTCGGACTTGACCGTGTCGCCGACCTTCGCGATGATGCCCTCCGTCACCGTGGGCTGCGGAATCAGTTCAACGAAATTGGCGATATTCCCGCCTTCGCTCGACTGAACGATGGCGTGCTTTTCCTCGGATATGCCCGGATAGCCGAGCACGGTCACCCGCTCGCCCACGCGCGGCCGCGAACCGACCGAGGCAAGGTTGATCGTGGGCAATTTCCGTGTCGCGTCGATCTTGATCTCCGCTACATCTGCTTCGGCGGAAGACTTGACCAGTCGCGCCTCGATGCTTTCCCGCGTGTCGGGGAAGCGCACCGCCAGGCTTTCGTTGCGCCCTTCGAGAACGGCCAGGGACATGGGGCCAAGCGCCATGCCCCCCGGCACGGCGAAGTTCGGCCTGATCAAGCGCACCGGGTGGTCGAAGTCCCAGCCATTGAGATGGCGGTAGGCCTTCGGGTTGATGCGCGCCATGCTGACTTCGCCCTGGCCGCCCGTGGAGATCCGGATCAGGATGCCGCCGCTCGCGTCGAAGTCCATCCAGCCCGGCACCTTCCATCCTTGCGCGACGTGCTTGTTGGTCAGGATGAAACCCTGGTCCTTGACCACGAAGCCACTGCCGCGTCCGCCCACCTCGATCGGGATGCCACGATGGTCATCGTCGTCCGTCGTCAGCCAGCGCTGGACGGGATTGCTGTCGATCTGGATAAAGCACGGAAGCCGCAGGTTTTCGACGATGCAGATGCGCTGATAGACCTGGCGGCCCGTACTCTTGTCCACGATGTGCCAGCGGGCCTCCACGACCACCGTCGCTCCGCCGAATTCCGCGATGATTGCCTCGGGGCTTTTGCCGAACAGGATTCCGAAATGCGCAAACGCGCCGACCACGATGGCTGCCAGCAGGGCCACGGCGCCCGCGCCGATGATCACCCTGCGTCCGATGGAGCGCCGTTCCTGATTCATCATCCGCAGCACGGTTTCTTTGCCCACGCGATCATCCGTGGCCCGGGCCGGGCCCGCCGGCGGCTGGCCACCCCGGGCTTCCTGCATCGCACCGTCGTGCGCGCTGGCGCGCCCCGTCGAGGGGACCGCGGCGGCAGGCGCGGCCGCGGGCTGGGCCATGCGCGTTTCAGCTACCGCTTTCGCGTTCAGGCGTGTCGGCGCGGGAGCCGACGTGGGCCGGGGCTCCAGGTCGAATGTCAGGCGCGGTCCGCCTTCGCCCAGTTCGATGGTGTCGCCCGGCGCCAGCTGCGCCTCGTCCTTGACCGGGTGGCCGTTATGGAACGTGCCGTTGCTGCTGCCCAGGTCGACCAGCATATAGCGGGCCGGCCCCTCTTTCCTGATCTCGATGGCGGCGTGCTGGCGGCTGACCAGGTCGTCGCGCTGCGGGTCGAAGGCGACGGTAGCGGCCGGATCGCGGCCAAGGATCAGCTTGTCGAAACGGTCTGCCTCGAACTGCTCGATCTGGTGCGCCTTCGAGCCGGACAGATGCGTGATGATGATGCGGGTCATCCCGGTCTCCCTGCTGGTGCCCGGGTAGCGTTTCCAAGGCCATCGATATCGCGAGGATGGCCGGGGCCGGAGCTGGCTCTTGTTTTTCTCTGCCTGCGTTCGGCCACACCGGCTGGCGCCCGTGCACGCACGGCGGGAGGCGGCAAAGCCTCGCCCCGCCCCATGGCAATGGAACGCAGGCGAAACATGGACAAACGCGAGGACCGCCAACGCATATGCGCCCCTGAACGGTGCCGGCGCGCCTCGTCCGAGCGCACTGCTGGCAGCCTTCCCCCCGGGCACTCGAAATGCGCTTTTTGGCGCTGGATGTGACGCTAAAGTGGTTCTTCTCGAAAGAGTATAGGTAATGCGCAATGGCTTCGCAAAAGCGCGAACCGCCCCGCAAGCCACCCCGGAAAGCCACTGACCGCGAGGTGGAATGAAAGCCTCCCGGCGGTGCCTGGCCATGCCCGGCCCTGCCTCTGCCCGCTCCTGCGGCTTGCTACAACGGCCGCCCGGCAGCGGCCGCCCGGCAGGCCGGCGGGTCAGCCCTGCGTCACATGCGCCGCGATGGCGTCGCCCAATGCCGCCGTGCTGGCCGTACCGCCGAGGTCCGGCGTACGCGGGCCGTCGCGCAGCACGTGCTCGATGGCGGCCACGATGGCGTCATGCGCCTGCCGCAGCGGTGCGGGGTCCTGCGCCGCGCCGGCCAGGAAGTCGAGCATCAGCGCGCCGGACCAGATCATGGCGATGGGATTGGCGATGCCCTTGCCGTAGATGTCCGGTGCCGAGCCGTGCACCGGTTCGAACAGCGACGGGAAGCTGCGGCCCGGGTTGAGGTTGGCCGAGGGAGCCAGGCCGATGGTGCCGGTACAGGCAGGGCCGAGGTCCGACAGGATGTCGCCGAACAGGTTGGTGGCCACCACCACGTCGAAGCGGTTGGGCTGCAGCACGAAACGCGCGGTCAGGATATCGATGTGCTGCTTGTCCACCGTCACCTCCGGGTAGTCCTTGGCCACGGCGTCGGCGCGCTCGTCCCACCACGGCATGCTGATGGCGATGCCGTTGGACTTGGTGGCCACGGTGAGATGCTTGCGCGGGCGCGCGTTCGCCAGCTCCAGCGCGAACTTCAGCACGCGGTCGGTGCCGTGCCGCGAGAACACCGACTCCTGGATCACGATCTCGCGCTCGGTGCCTTCGAAGATGCGGCCGCCCAGGTTGGTGTACTCGCCTTCGGTGTTTTCCCGCACCACGAAGAAGTCGATGTCGCCCGGCTTGCGGTTGGCGAGCGGGCACGGCACGCCCTCGAACAGGCGCACCGGCCGCAGGTTGATGTACTGGTCGAACTCGCGGCGGAACTTGAGCAGCGAGCCCCACAGCGACACGTGGTCGGGCACGGTCGCCGGCCAGCCGACGGCGCCGAAATAGATCGCATCCTGCGAGCCGAGCTGCGCCTTCCAGTCTGGCGGCATCATCTCGCCGGTACGGGCGTAGTAGTCGCAGCTGGCCCACTCGTGCTCGCTCACCGTCAGTTCGAAGCCGAAGCGGCGCGACGCCGCGGCCAGTACCTTCATGCCTTCCGGAAGCACTTCCTTGCCGATGCCGTCGCCGGGGATGGCGGCGATCTTGAAGCGTTGTGTCATGGCTGATTCTCTCCAAACGATGTCCCGGACGATGCTAGCATTGCCTATACGTGAATATTTATGCCTTACGTGAATCCAGAATTTACGAATCATGCACAGTACGGGTAGTGCCCCCCTCCATGAAGACCTGCGCGTCTTCGTCGCCGTCACCCGCCAGGCCAGCTTCGCGCGGGCAGCCCAGGCGCTCGGCGTGTCGCCGGCCTACGTCACCAAACGCGTCAAGGCCCTGGAGGCGACGCTGGGGGTCCAGCTGCTGCTACGCAGTACGCGCACGGTCGCGGTCACCGAGCAGGGCGAGCGCGTCTACCAGTCGGCACTGACCGTGCTGGATGCGGTCGACCGCCTGCTGGACGATGTGCGCGAGACCAGTGCCGCGCCGCGCGGATTGATTCGGATCTGCAGCAGCTTCGGCTTCGGCCGCAATATCGTGGGGCCGGCGATCTCCGGGCTGGTGGCCCGCTATCCGGAACTGCAGGTGCGCTTCGAGATCTTCGACAGGCTGGTGGACGTGGCTGCCGAAGGCTTCGACCTCGATATCCGCGTCGGCGACGAGATCGCGCCCAGCCTGATCGCCCGCAAGCTGCTGCCGAACAGCCGCGTGCTGTGCGCGGCGCCGGCCTATCTGGCGGCCCGGGGCATGCCGAGGTCGGCGGCGGACCTTGCCCGCCACGATTGCCTCGTGATCAAGGAACGTGACCATCCCTTCGGGCTGTGGCGCCTGCGAAATGCGGCTGCCGAGGTCCTTTCGGTAAAGGTCACCGGGCCGCTCTCGGCGAACAACGGCGAAGTGGCCACGCAGTGGGCCATTGACGGCCGGGGCATCGTGCTGCGCTCGCTATGGGACGTCGGCCATCTGTTGCGCACCGGCAAGCTCGTGCAGGTCCTGCCCGCGCTGACACAGGAGGCCAACGTCTACGCCGTGTACCCGTCCAAGCTGCCCGCCACGGCCAAGACGCGGGTGTGCGTCGAGTGGCTGCACGCGGCCCTGCCTGCGCTGGTCGAGCAGCACCGGCGCGGCGGCTCCTGCCTCTCGTAGGACAAGCGCGGCGTCGTCCGCAATGGATGCGCCGCTGCGGGCTTTGCCTGCGACGCGTGTCATCGCCTCACTGCCACGAAGGCAGCGCAAGCCTGGCAAGCACGCGCGCCATGGGCAAACCCCGCCGGAACGCAAGGTCTGCTGGCCTGGCGGCCGCACTCGCACTCGGACCGTTTTGCCTGTCCGATCCGGCCATGCTTCATGGCCTCTTCAATAGCGGCCCGCGCCATGGAGGCAGTCCAGAAACGCCTGGGCAAGCGCCGGCACCGCGCGTTGCTGGTTGTGCAGGACGTAGCTCTGGAACGCGATCGCCGGCTCGAACGGGATGGCCTTCACCGCGGGCAGCTTCAGGCTGCGGACGACCACGGGATTGACCACGCTGACCCCCAGGCCCATGCCCACCATGGTGCAGATGGTGGCCGCATAGGGCGTCTCCAGTGTCAGGACGCGTCCGTCGGGCACGAATGCCGCGTCGACGGTGGCGCGCGTGCCATCCCCGTGCGTCAGCGAGATAAACCGCTCACCGTCGAGGTCGCTGGCCCGAATCCGGCGCTTCTTCGCCAGCCGGTGCGTGGCCGGCACGATGCACACGCCGTCTTCCTGCCGCAGCAGCGCGCTCTCGATGCCCGAGGTCTCCACCACGTAGGAGACCAGCCCGAAATCGCAGAACTGGGTGGCCGTCCACTTGGCAACTGTCGGCGAGTCATTGGTATGCACCGCGATGGGCACGTCGGGGTACTGCTCGCGGAAGGCCAGGATCGCCTCCGGCATGACCGTCATGGCAATGGAAGGCACCGTGCCGATGCGCAGCGTGCCCACCCCGAGTTCGCGTATCGCGCGAGCGGAGGCGCGCAGGCTGTCGAGGCCCGCAAATGATCGCTCCACGTCCTTGAACAAGGCTTCGGCTTCCGTCGTCGGCGTGAGCCGGCCCCCGATGCGAGCAAACAGGCGGAAGCCGACTTCCCGCTCCAGCTGGCCGATCACGCGGCTGATATTGGGCTGCGATGTGTGGAGCTGCGCCGCGGTGACCGTCATGGAGCGGCTCAGCATCACCGCCCGGAACGCTTCGATCTGTTTGAAGTTCATGCCTTTGGGAGTGCTTTCGGCCCGGATGGGCGTGCCGTCGATGGTATATCAAATCTGCATGCTCACGGCCAAACTACTGATTTGACGATATATCGTCGAGATTCCCATACTGTGTTCAACGCCCCTGGAGAAACACGTATGGAATCCAAAGTCAGCCGCCGCCTGACGCAGCCCACGGCCGCGGAAGTATGCGAGCACATCTACCTGCCCCGACTGATGCGCGAGTTCGGCAGCGGCTTTCCCTATCTCACCGAAATCAACCAGGCACACCTGCTGATGCTGCACGGCGCAGGCCTGATACCGTCGGAGGTAGCCGCCGTGCTGGCGCGGGCCCTGATGCGGATCGAGTCGGCGGGGCCGGACGCCGTTCCCCTGGACCCGGCGCGCGAAGATGCCTACTTCAACTACGAGGCGCACCTGATGGCGGTTGCCGGCGCCGACGCCGGCGGCAGGCTGCACGTGGCGCGCAGCCGCAACGACATCCTGGCCACCCACGACCGCCTGCGGGCGCGCGACAAGGCCATGGCGATCCTGGAGGGCCTGCTGGCCACACGCGGCGTGGTGCTGGACAAGGCCGCCGAGTACGCCGACGTGGTGATGCCCGGCTACACCCACCTGCAAGCCGCCCAGCCCATCACGTACGGCTACTACCTTGCCGGCGTGGCGGAGGCGCTTGGCCGCGACATCACCCGCCTGCGCCAGGCATTGGCGGGACTGGACGCTTGCCCGCTGGGCGCCGGCGCGCTGGCCGGCACGGCCTTCCCGATCGACCGCGATGCCACGGCGCGCTGGCTCGGCTTCTCCAGCTACGTGGCCAACTCCCTCGACGCTGTGGCCTCGCGCGACTTTGCGTGGGAGATCCAGTCCGCCATCACCATCGCAACTGTCACCTGGGGCCGGTTTGCGCAGGACCTGTTCGTCTGGTCCACGCCGGAGTTCGGCCTGATCGAGTTCCCGGACAGCGTGGCGGGCACCTCGAGCATCATGCCGCAGAAGAAGAATCCGGTCGTACTTGAGTATCTCAAGGGCAAGGGCGGCCATATGCTGGGACTGCTCACCGCGTCGCTCGCGGCGGTCAAGGGCAGCCACTTCACGCATACCGGCGACGGCAATCGCGAGAGCATGCGTGGATTCTGGGAGTCCATGGACGAGTGCCAGCGCTGCATCGCGCTGCTGCGGCTGGTGCTCGAGCACGCGACGCCGTTGCGGGCGAACATGGTGGCGCGCGCGCGCCGTGACTTCTCCGCGGCGACCGATCTCGCGGACGCGCTGGTGCGCGAGGCCGGCGTGTCCTTCCGCGAGGCGCACCACATCGTGGGCGCCGTCGTGCGCGAAGCACTCGACAAGCGCATTCCTGCCGACGAGATCGACACAGACATGGTTTGCGCCGCGGCGCTGCGCCATACCGGCCGGGCCATCGTACTCGCGCCTGCCGTAGTCGCTCGCTGCCTGGATCCAGAACAGGGCGTCGCGGCCAGGACCGCCGCCGGCGGCCCTTCGCCCTCGCTGGTGCGCGACAACGCTGCCGCGCAGCGCCGCGAGCTGGCATCGGCCGGGGAAGCGCTCGACATCTTGCGCCAGGGCGTTGTCGGCGGCCGCGCCGCCTTGAAACAGGCTGTGGCCGGCCTCGCCGGCCTGCACTAGCCGTGGCCGCCATCCGCGGCCTGCCCTCCCCTCGATACCGTATCCTTGTCCGACGGAGATATCTGCCCATGAAACCGATTGCGCGCATGCTCGCCGCCGCCTGTCTATCGCTGGGGACCACCCTGGCGCTGGCCGGCCCCTTTCCCGACAAGCCGATCAGGCTGGTCGTGCCCTTTCCGCCGGGCGGCACCACCGACCTGCTTGGCCGGGTGCTGGCAAACCGCCTGTCGGAAACCCTGGGCCAGCAAGTCATCGTCGACAACCGGCCCGGCGCCGGCGGCACGATCGGCTCGGATGTCGTCGCCAAGGCACCCGCGGACGGCTATACGCTGCTGTTCGGCACGGTGGGCACGCAATCCATCAACACCTCGCTCTACAAGCGGCTGCCGTTCGACGCGCAAAAGGACTTCACGCCGGTAGCACTGTTCGCCGGGGTGCCCAACATCCTGGTCGTCAACCCCAAGGTGCCTGTCAAGTCCGTGAAGGAACTCGTGGACTACGCCAAGAGCCACCCCAACGCGCTCAATATGGGATCGGCAGGCAACGGCACGACCAACCATCTCTCGGGCGAACTGTTCAAGTCGATGGCCGGCGTGCAGATCGTCCACGTGCCGTACAAGGGGAGCGGCCCCGCCATGGCAGACCTGCTGGCCAATCAGGTGCAACTGATGTTCGACAACCTGCCCGGCTCGCTGCCGCATGTCAAAGCCGGCAGGCTGCGCGCCCTGGCGGTGACCAGCGCCACGCGATCCCCCGCACTCCCCGACGTCCCCACCATGGCCGAAGCCGGCATCGCCGGCTATGAGGCAGACGTCTGGTTCGGCGTGGTCGGGCCGAAAGGCCTGCCTGCAAGCGTCGTCGCAAAGCTCTCGGCCGAGATCTCGCGCATCGCGCAGGACAAGCCGATGCGCGACAAGCTGATCCGGCAAGGCGCGTCGCCGCTGACATCGACGCCGGAGCAGTTTGCCGTGCTGATCCACCGCGACACCGACAAGTGGTCGAAGCTCGTCAAGGATTCCGGCGCGGCCATCGACTGAGGCCACGGATGGCAGTGCCGGCAGCGGATCTCCCCGGTCCGCCGGGACCCGGCAATTGATCCCCGTCAGTTAAGCAGGGCGGCCGCGGGATCGGCGGCGCGGCTTCAGCGCACCAGCCCCCAGCCCGACATCAAGGTGTGCAGTTGCGCATGCTGGTGCTGGGTCAAGGGCCACGCCGATGGCGGCCGCGTGGCACCGCAGTCGTTGCCCATCATCTGCAGCGCGGCTTTCACGACCGTGACATTGGCGCCGTTGTTCTCTTGCGCGCGCAGTTCCTCGAAGGGAAGCATCTCGTCGATGAGGCGCATCGCCCTGGCGTAGTCGGCGGCTTCGAGTGCGGCATGAATGGCAACCGAGCGCTCGGGCATCACGTTGATCAGGCCCGAGGTAAAGCCGCGTGCCCCGACCGCGTAGAGGGGCGGCGCCCACACTTCCGCAAGCCCGCCCACCCAGGCCAGGCCGAGATCGGCCGTGCGGCGCATCGCCTGCGCCAGCACCAGCGGCGTGGGTGAGGCCCATTTCACGCCGATCACCTCAGGGATGCGGCACAGTTCCTCGATGGCAGCCAGCCCGATGTTCTCGTTGCGCAGGTAGAGCACCAGCGGCAGGCCCTCGCCGGCCTCCGCGATCTTGCGCACGTAGGCCGACACCCCGCGCGGCGCCACGAACGGATCGGGCGGCTGGTGCACCATCAGCGCATCGGCGCCGGCGCGGCGCGAGGCGCGCGCCAGCGCGCAGGCTTCGTGCACGCTGCGGCCCACGCCGGCAAGCAGCGGCACGCGGCCGGCCACGCATTCGGCGGCCACGTGCACCATCCGCACGGCCTCCTGCTCGCGCAGGCCGTAGAACTCGCTGGTGTTGCCGTTGGCAACCAGCACATGCACGCCGGCCTTGACCGCGCGGTCCACGACGGGCGCGAGCGGTGCCGGCGAGACGGTATCATCTGCATCGAATGGCGTGACCAGGATGCCGGAAATGCCATCAAGCGCGGTGCGCAGCGCGGAACCTTCGAAAGTAGCCACCTTCATCTCCCCGGGGAAAAGACACAAGAGGTGCCACTCTAAGGAGGAACCGGCCGCAGCGTCCAATCCAAACAGGCGATGCCGCAATACAAGAATTGAATCGTGCTTCAGCTCTCGCATCTTCGCAGCTTCGTGGCGGTGGCCACGGAACTGCATTTCGGCCGGGCCGCCGCGTTGCTGAACATGACGCAACCGCCGCTTACCCGGCAGATCCAGCTGCTCGAACATGAGGTCGGGGTCCGCCTGCTGGAGCGCTCGGGCGGAAACGTGCGCCTGACCCTGGCCGGCGCCACGTTCTTGCGCGAAGCGGAGGACATCCTGCGCCGCAGCCAGGCCGCGACGCTTGCGGCACGACGCGCCATGCGGGCGGACGCGGGCACCGTGACGATGGGGTTCATCCCTGCCGCCAGCTTCACCTTGCTGCCGCAGATCCTGGCCGCGATCGGCACCAGGTACCCGGAGGTCCACGTGGCACTGCGCGAAATGCAGACGGATGCCCAGCTCGAAGCCATTGGCGCCGACCGCATCGAGCTTGGCATCGTCCGGCCGTTCGCGCCACGCAGCTTTGCGCTGTCCGCGCCGCTGCTGCGCGAACCGTTTGTGCTTGCGGCGCCGGCCGGGCATCCCTTGATGCGCTGCAGTTCGCTGACCCTCCAGTCCCTGGAGGCGCAGCCCTTCATCGAGTTCTGCCCGTCGGAATCCCGCTACCTGTACGAGATCGTGGCGGGCCGGCTGCGTGCCGAAGGCGTGGCGCCCGAGACCGTCCAGACGCTGAGCCACACGCATTCCATCCTGTCGCTCGTCGACGCAGGCATGGGCGTCGCGCTGGTCCCCCAGTCCGCGCACAGGCTGGGGTACGCGGGTGTTGCCTTCCGCCCGCTCGAGAAGGCCGCCGGGCTGGATGTCGAGTTGCATCTGGCGTGGCGCCGCGGCAGCCAGCACGGCGTCGCGGACACCGTGCGCACGCTGTTGCAAGAGACCTTCCCGGCCTCGGCCTAGCCGTCGCGGGTTCGCCGCCCTCGCCTCTTTCCTCTGCACGCCGCGCCGCGCACGCGCACACGCATACGCAAGCCCCCAAAAAAACCGCGCCGCCTCTTCTGCAAGAGGCGGCGCGGCTTCATGACGGCTTCATGACGGCGACCCGCGGCGGCGAGCACCCGGGCAGGCCCGGGTGCTCTCCGCGCATGGGAACTGTCAGATCTCTTCGTATAGCGGTAGCGTCAGGAATTCAGCGAAGTCTTCCGACGTCGACATCTGCTCGAAGATCTCGGCGGCACGGTCATAGGTCCTGGTGTCGCCACCGACGAACTCCTTGATCTTGCCCAGTTCTTCCGGGATCAGGCCACGCACCATCTCGGCGGTCACCTTGCGGCCGTCTTCCAGCTTGCCCTTGGGCGAGCGGATCCACTGCCACACCTGCGAGCGCGAGATCTCGGCGGTGGCGGCGTCTTCCATCAGGTTGTGGATGGGCACGCAGCCGTTGCCGGCCAGCCAGGAGCCGAGGTAGTGGATGCCGACGTTGATGTTCATGCGCAGGCCGGCTTCGGTGATCGGGGTTTCCGGCTGGAAGTCCAGCAGGTCCTTGGCCGCCACGTTGACGTCGTCGCGCTGCTTGCCGAACTGGTTGGGCGCGTCGCCCAGCACTGCCACGAATTCCTTCATGGCCGGCTCGACCAGGCCCGGGTGGGCCACCCAGCCGCCGTCGTAGCCGTCGGTGGCGTCGCGCTTCTTGTCGTTGATGATGCCCTGCATGGCGATGGCGTTCTTCTCCGGATCGTTCTTGATCGGGATCAGTGCGCTCATGCCGCCGATGGCGGGCGCGCCGCGCTTGTGGCAGGTCTTGAGCAGCAGCAGCGCGTACGAGCGCATGAACGGCGCGGTCATGGTGACCTTGGCGCGGTCGGCCAGGCAGAAGTTCTTGTCGACCTTGAACTTCTTGATGCACGAGAAGATGTAGTCCCAGCGGCCGGCGTTCAGGCCGGCGCTGTGCTCGCGCAGCTCATACAGGATTTCTTCCATCTCGAATGCGGCCAGGATCGTCTCGATCAGCACGGTCGCCTTGACGGTGCCCTGCGGCAGGCCGATTTCGTTCTGGGCCATGACGAAGACGTCGTTCCACAGGCGGGCTTCGAGGTGGCTCTCCATCTTCGGCAGGTAGAAGAAGGGGCCGGCGCCGCGCGCGATCTGTTCGCGGGCGTTATGGAACAGGAACAGCGCGAAGTCGAAGATGCCGCCGGAGACGCGCTGGCCGTCGATGGTGACGTGCTTTTCGTCGAGGTGCCAGCCGCGCGGGCGCACCTGCAGCGTGGCGATCTTGTCGGCCAGCTTGTAGTGCTTGCCGTTGGAGTCCAGCGTCAGCGTGCGGCGCACGGCGGCCTTGAGGTTGACCTGACCCTGCAACTGGTTGTGCCAGTTGGGAGTGTTGGAGTCCTCGAAGTCGGTCATGTAGCTGTCCGCGCCCGAGTTGAACGCGTTGATGACCATCTTGGCTTCGACCGGGCCGGTGATTTCCACGCGGCGGCAATGCAGCGCGGGGGGCACCGGCGCGACCTTCCAGTCGCCTTCGCGCACGCTCTTGGTCTGCGGCAGGAAGTCGGGCAGCTCGCCGGCGTCCAGGCGCTTGGTGCGCTCGACGCGGGCCGCCAGCAGCTCCTGGCGGCGCGGCTCGAAGGCGCGATGCAGCTTGTCCACCAGGGCCAGGGCCGCCGGCGTGAGGATGTCTTCGTAGGCCGGCAGGATTTCGCCGGTGATCTTCATGCCCGCAGGCAGCGTGATGGCCATCTGTGTTCTCCTGTGTTCGATGGTTGGTTTGGGTTACCCGCTGTCAGAGCGCCGCGCCGCGGGCGCGGGCGAATTGCAGCAGGTCGTTCATGTCGTGCCCGGTGCCGGCAGGGCTCACATCGAGCCGCTCCGCCGGATGACCGGCACGATTGATCCAGAAAGTCGTGAAGCCGTACCACGTTGCCCCGCATGCGTCCCAGCCGTTGGACGAGACGAACAGAATCTCGCCCGCCGGCAAGCCGAACGCCTGCGGCGCCATCGCGTAGGCGGCCGGCGCGGTCTTGTAGAGGCGCACCGGGTCCACCGACAGCACATGGTCGAACAGGCCGTGCATGCCGGCGCTCTTGACCGAGATATCGAGCATCTCCGGGTTGCCGTTGGAGAGGATGCCCAGCGGCAGCCCTGCGGCGCGCAGGCGCTTGAGCGCACCGAGGTTCTCCGGGAAGGCCGACAGGCAGGCGTATTCCTTGAGCAACTGCGCTTCCGTGGCCGGGCCAAGATCCAGTTGCAGCCGCTCGGCGGCGTAGCGCAGCGCATCCACCGTGATCGCCCAGAACGATTTGTAGTATGCGCCGTCGGGACCGGCCAGGGAGCGGATGCGGGTGTAGTCGATCTGGCGCTCGCGCCACAGCATCGCCAGCGCCTCGCCCTTGCCGGGAAAGAGCTGTTCTGCGCGCGCGGTGACGGAATACACGTCGAACAGCGTGCCGTAGGCATCGAAGACGACTGCGCGGATCTTTTGCATGAGCCAGGAAATTCCTCAGGGTGAATCCTGCAGGCCCGCGTGCATCGCAGGTCTGCCAATGCGTGGGCCTGTACACCAATGAATGCATGCATTGTAGGTAGACGTTGCAGTGCGGCAAAGCCGTTGCGGGTCACTTGATCTTTTACTTTTACCCCACTAATCTTCGCTAACGCTCAAGAGAATAGACACCAAATCCACTCCATTGCCCTGCACGCTTGCTGGCAAGGGCGGCATGAGGCACAAACCGGCGAGATTCGTGGATCATTTCAAGCAACTGGAGACCTTTGTGTCGGTGGCGGCACGCGGCAGCCTGTCTGCCGCCGCAACCGCCGAGGGCGTGGCGCCCGCGATCATCGGGCGCCGCATCGACGCGCTCGAAGAGCGCCTCGGCGTGAAGCTGCTGCTGCGTACCACCCGCAAGATCAGCCTGACCTTCGAGGGCTCGGCCTTCCTGGAGGACTGCCAGCGCATCCTCAACGACCTGCACAACGCCGAGGCCAGTGTTTCGGCTGGTGGCGTCAAGGCCAGCGGCCACCTGCGCGTGACGGCGCCGGCCGGCTTCGGGCGCAAGCACGTGGCGCCGCTGGTGCCGTTGTTCATCGAGTCGCACCCCGACGTGACCATCACGCTGGACCTGTCCGACCGCGTGGTGGACCTGGTCAACGAGGGCTTCGACTGCGCCATCCGCCTGGGCGATCTGCCCGATTCCAGCCTGGTGTCCATCCGCCTGGCCGAGAACCGCCGCGTGGTGGTCGCCGCCCCAGCGTACCTGGCCCGCGCCGGCACCCCGGCCGTGCCCGAGGACCTGGCCCGGCACAACTGCCTGGCGTTCGGCGCCAGCGCCAATGTGCAGCGCGGCTGGGCCTTCCAGCAGGACGGGCGCCCGGTCACGGTCAAGGTCGGCGGCTCGATGGAGTGCACGGACGGCGCGGTGCTGCATGCCTGGTGCCTGCACGGGCACGGGCTGGCGTGGCGTTCCTGGTGGGAAGTCGGGCAGGAGATCGCCAGCGGCCGGCTGGTCACGGTGCTCGACGAGTTCCAGGCGCCGCCGATCGGCATCCATGCCGTATTTCCCCAGCGCAAGCACCTGCCGCTGCGCGTGCGGCTGTTTATCGATCACCTCAAGAACACGTATGGCAATCCGGGCTACTGGCGAAGGGCCGAGCAGGCGCGCGCGCACGCGCCGGAACGCGCGCCCGCAGGAGAGGAATTTGATTTAAGCCAATGACGCATGCGCCACCCCTGCCTACAATGAATCAGGCGGGCGCTGTCCGGCCCGCCTCTGGCGCATCGCCATCCACTGCCTCTTTGCCCCAAAGGAGTCCAGCATGTTCAAGCACATCCTGCTACCCACCGACGGTTCGGAACTGTCCAAGAAAGCCATCGACGGCGCGCTGGAACTGGCCAAGACAATCAATGCGCGTGTCACCGGCTATGTGTGCCTGGAGGAATATCCCTACACGCCCTTCAGCGAGATCGTGGTGGAAGCCCCGCAGGCGTTCAAGGACCGCATCGAGAGCCAGGCCCGGCTGTACCTGAAGGAAGTGGAAGCCGCTGCCCTGGCCGACGGCATTTCCTTCGATGCGGACATGTCGACGTTCGCCGTGCCCTACCTGGGCATCATCGATGCCGCCGAGCGCCATGGCTGCGACGTCATCTTCATGGCCTCGCATGGCCGGCGCGGCCTCTCGGGCCTGCTGCTGGGCAGCGAGACGCAGAAGGTGCTCACCCATACCGACATTCCGGTCATCGTGTATCGCTGACGGTGTATCGCGCTGCCGCGCTCGCATCTGCATTCGGATGCCGGGCAGGAAAGCAAGGATAAGAAAAAGAATAAGGAAAAGGCTGGCCGCCCCCGCGGGATGCCAGCCTTTCCTTGCATGCACGGCCGATGCCGGCGAGCGCAGGCTCGGGCCGCTTAGCTGGCGCTATTCTTGATGCGGTCCTCGATGTGCTTGGCGCGGTCGGCCGAGCCCGGGTGCGAGGAGAACATGCTGGACTTGCCGCCGTCGAGCTTGGCCAGCTTCTGGAAAGCCGTTACCAGGCCGCGCGTGTTGGCCTTGTTCCTGGCGAGCACGTCGAAGGAGTAGTCGTCGGCGGCGCTCTCCTGTGTCTGCGAGAACTGCGCGTTGATCAGCTGTTCGCCGAGCTCTCCCAGTTGCGAGGACGACAGCGCGGCCACGGTGCCGTTGCCGCTGGCAACCAGCGCGCCGCGTGCCGCCATGGCGGCATAGGCCACCTGCATCTTGTTCCTGGTGTGGCCCAGCGCCACATGGCCCAGTTCGTGGCCCACCACGCCGCGCACTTCGTCGTCGGTCATCATGTCCATCAGGCCGCTGAGCACGCGCACACAGCCGTTGGCCATGGCCCAGGCATTGACGTCCTTGCTCAGGTAGACCTTGGCGTTGATGTTGGAGACGTCGATGGATTGCAGGCCGGCCATGATCTTGGTCAGGCGTTTGCCATAGGCGCTGTTGGCCGCCGCAATCTTGTTGGTCTTGTCGGACTCGGCGCAGGCCTGGTCGGACATGGACTTGACGTCCGCGTCGCTGAGCGAGGCCGCCTTGAGCATCGAGCTACCGGCACCCACCATGCCGTCGACATTGGTGCCGGCGCAGCCGACCGCGAGGGCAGAGAGGCCGATGGCAGCCGCCAGGGAGAATTTGCGCTTCATGAATGTATTTCTTATCGGATGAGCACCGGCCAGGAACGTCCGCCAGTGGGCTCGCATGGACATGTGCCGGTGGCTCACCGGCGGTTCTCGATGTACCGTTTCTGGCACACACCGGGAAATCATATCGTCGAAATCATCCAAAATGATCGCGAAATATCCGAATCAATACAGACATTATTTTTGACATTTACCGGAAATTTCTCGCGCCCCTCCCGGATTCCTAGCCTGCCGCCCTCGCCTACGCCTACGTGGCCCGCCAGAAAGCAAAAAACCGCGCCGTCCCTGCGGGAGACGGCGCGGCGCCTAATTGAAGGGCGCGATGGTCGCACGCCCTTCACGATGACCAGGAGTCGATCTGGCTATCCTGTCTATCTGAAGTCCGGAGATCCGGGGATGCCGGAGCCTCAGGCTACTTTCTTGTCGAAGAACTGCTCGTCTTCGGTCGAACCCTTGAGGGCGGTCGTGGACGACTGGCCGCCTTCGATGGCCTGGGTCACGGCGTCGAAGTAGCCGGTACCGACTTCGCGCTGGTGCTTGACGGCGGTGAAGCCCTTCTCGGCCGCGGCGAATTCGTTTTCCTGCAGTTCGACGAAGGCGCTCATCTGGTTGCGGGCATAGCCGTAGGCCAGGTTGAACATCGAGTAGTTCAGCGAATGGAAGCCGGCCAGCGTGATGAACTGGAACTTGTAGCCCATCGCGCCCAGTTCCCTCTGGAACTTGGCGATGGTGGCGTCGTCCAGGTTCTTCTTCCAGTTGAACGACGGCGAGCAGTTGTAGGCCAGCATCTTGCCCGGGAACTTGGCGTGCACGGCTTCAGCGAACTTCTTGGCGAACTCCAGATCCGGCTTGCCGGTTTCGCACCACACCAGGTCAGCCACTTCGGCGTAAGCCAGGGCACGCGAGATCGACTGATCCAGGCCGTTGCGCACGCGGTAGAAACCTTCGACGGTGCGCTCGCCGGTGCAGAACGGCTTGTCGTTGTCATCCACGTCCGAGGTCAGCAGGTCGGCGGCTTCGGCGTCGGTACGGGCGATCACCAGGGTCGGCACGCCGGACACGTCGGCGGCCAGGCGCGCCGCGGTCAGCTTGGCGACGGCTTCGCGCGTCGGCACCAGCACCTTGCCACCCATGTGGCCGCACTTCTTGACCGAAGCCAGCTGATCTTCGAAGTGCACGCCGGCGGCGCCCGCTTCGATCATGGACTTCATCAGTTCGAAGGCGTTCAGCACGCCGCCGAAGCCGGCTTCCGCGTCAGCCACGATCGGCGCGAAGAAGTCGGTGTCGCCCTTGCCTTCGCTCCACTGGATCTGGTCGGCGCGCTGGAAGGTGTTGTTGATGCGCTTGACCACCATCGGCACCGAGTTGGCCGGGTACAGCGACTGGTCGGGGTACATTTCGCCGGCCAGGTTGGCGTCGCCCGCGACTTGCCAGCCCGACAGGTAGATGGCCTTCAGGCCGGCCTTGACCTGCTGCATGGCCTGGTTGCCGGTCAGCGCGCCCAGCGTGTTGACGAACGGCTCGGTGTTCAGGAGGTGCCACAGCTTTTCAGCGCCGCGGCGGGCCAGGGTGTGCTCGATCTGCACGGAGCCCCGCAGGCGGACCACGTCTTCCGCCGTGTAGTTGCGCTTCACGCCCTTCCAGCGCGGGTTGGTTTCCCATTCCTTTTGCAGCTTCTGGATTTCTTGTTCGCGGGACATGTGCACTCTCCTGGTGATTGAGACGGATATGGCGTAAGAAAGCTTGCGGCTGGCTTGCCGGAACGTGCTGCCGGGCAGCCGACCGAGGCGCTGTCGGGGTGATTTCCGGAGGCAGTTGCCTGCTTCCCGGTGGCCCTGTTTTTCGCGCCTCGGGTCATGTGTCTTATATAAGAGTGTAGGGAAGCGTTCCGCGTCGCAACAGCCCGGAATGCAGTCGTCGCTTAGTTTTTTTATTCAACAAAATCATATAGTTACTGCGTTAATTTCACAATGCGGCAAGTTATACCCCATCATGAGAGATGCCCCTTGTGCTTCGCAGTTACATTTTTTGTGGCTCAAAACAACATTCCACATCGTGAAATATAAGGGGTGACACGTATCCCTGCCGGGCTGCCGGCGCTCTCGCGCCCTGCCCGTCTGGCCTGCGTGCGCGTTGCAGCGCTTGTCACTCCGGAGCGCCATCGGCAAGGCATGCGCGAACCCAGGACACTGGGTGATGGCATGGTTGCCGATGCTCCGCCAGGCGTCGTTGCGCGGCGGGCATCGGTCATGCCGCTTGAAATACCTGAGGGAATGCCGGCGCTGCGCCGGCGGCGATGTCCGGGACGATGCCCGGGGCGAACCGGATCGCTCAGGCCGGCGACAGCCCGGCCTCGCGCTCGCGCCGGTAGGCCACCCAGTCGCCGGAGGCGATACGTGGCAGGCCGGCCACCGCGTCCTGCCCAACCGGATAGAGCAGGCAACTGAGGGACTGCCCGCCGGCGACAATGCTGCGCTCCTCGCGCACGAACAACGATGCCTGGCCGGGGTAGACCTCCTCGATCTCGTCGAGCACCGGCACCAGCGCGGCATCCACCTCGTAGAGATCGCCGGCCACGCCAGGCGCGCCGGCATCCAGCACCAGGCCGGGATAGGTGCCGAAGTCATAGAGCCGGCCAGGCACCGTGGCGCTGCCCAGCAGGCGCGGTGTCGCGATGCCGTGCTTGCGCGCGGCGGCGTTGAGGTCGTTGACTTCGCCGGCACGCAGCGTGCCGTAGACGAATACCACCGGCATGCTCAGCTCCCCAGCTTGGTATCGGCCACCAGCACGCCATCGGCATCGGCGTAGATCCAGTCGCCAGGACGCACCACCGCGCCGGGCATCTGCACCGTGACTTCGCGTTCGCCCACATTGCGCCTCTGGCTTCTCTGCGGATGCAGCGCCAGCGCGCGCACGCCGATATCGCACACATCCAGCTCGGCGCTGTCGCGCACGCAGCCGTTGACGACAATGCCAGCCCAGCCGTTCTTTTCCGCCAGCACGCCGAGGTTGCCGCCCACCAGCGCGCAGCGCAGCGAGCCACCGCCGTCCACCACCAGCACGCGGCCGTTGCCGGGCGACTCCACCGCTTCGCGCACCAGCGAGTTGTCCTCGAACACCTTCAGCGTCGCCGCCGGGCCGGCAAAGGCCGCGCGCTTGCCGAAATGGCGGAACACCGGCGCCAGCACGCGCAGCGTGCCGTCGGCCAGCCGTGCTTCGTTGGCATCGCAGAGGTCGGCGGTGGCAAAGTTCATGGATGACTCCTGAATCATGAGAGGGAAAGAATCCGGTGAAATCCGGTGAGATTCGGCGCCCGCGCATGCACCGCCAGCCACCTGCCGGGGAGCGCCCGCTCTCAGCCGGCGGGCGCGCCCCGCGCCCCGGCCTCGCGGCGCGAGCGGTTGCCGTTGCCGACGGTGACGGCGGTGAAGATCGCCAGCATCTGGAAGGCACCGATCATGAAGAAGACCCAGCTCGGCCAGCGCGCGTCCATCAGCGCGCCGAAGAACAGCGGGCCGCTGGCCAGCCCGATGTCCAGGCCGGAATAGACCACCCCATAGACCCGGCCGGTGGCGCCCGCCGGCGCGGCCGCGCGCACCAGCAGGTCGCGCGAGGGCCCGGCGGTGCCCGCGCCGAAGCCGATCACCCCCATCAGCACCGGCACCATCACGGCCGGCAAGACGCCCAGCCCCACCACGATGGCGACCAAGCCGGACAGCGTGAAGCTCATCGCGATCAGGCGGTCATGGTTGCTGGTGCGYCCGGCGGCGAAGCCGCCCACGATCATGCCCCCGGCGCTGCACAGCATGTAGACCGTGTAGGAAGCCGTGGCCAGCGCCAGCGGCATGCCGTAGAGCTGGGTCAGCGCGGTCGGCGCGAAGCTCTGGATGCCCGAGAACGAAAACGTGGTGACCAGGAAAAAGGCCCAGCAGATCCAGACCTGCGGCAGCCTGAGGAAGGCCAGCATGCCGCCGCCGGCCGCCTTGCCTGCCGGCGCGCCCGCCTTCGCCGCCATGGCGGTGCGGGGATCGAGCACCCGGCGAAACACCAGCAGCACGGCCAGCACGCCGAACGCCACCACCGCCGCGCAGGCCAGCGCCGTGCGCCAGCTGCTCAGTTCGGCCAGCGTGACCAGGAATACCGGGGCCGCGGCCCAGCCGAGGTTGCCGGAGATGCCGTGCACCGAGAACGCATGTCCCAGCCGCGGCTGCGACACATGCTTGTTGAGCAGGGTGAAATCGGCGGGATGGAACACGCCGTTGCCGATGCCGGCCACGCCGGCGCCGAACAGCAGCATGGCGTAGCTGGGGCTGAATGACAGCAGCAAGGCCGCCGAACCCAGCAGCGCCAGGCCGCCGAACAGCACGGGCGAAGCGCCGAAGCGGTCCACCACGAAGCCCGAAGCGGTCTGCACCAAGGCCGAGACGGCAAAGAACACCGTCATCAGCAAACCCAGCTCGGCATAGCTCAGGCCGAACTCGGCCTTGATCCACGGGAACAGCGGTGCCAGCAGCAGGTGGTAGAAATGGGAAACCCCGTGCGCGAGCCCCACCAGGCCGATGACCTGGGCGTCGTGGCGCAGCGGATTACGGACGGGATCGAGAGTGGCGGCGGTCATCGGGCGGCTATCCGTACAGTGCGGTGCATGGGCGCGCCTGCCGCTGCTGCCTGGCATGGGACGCGCGCTGCGAATATCGCATCATAGAGGAAAACCACGCCCGGCTGGCGTGGCCCGAGCGCTACATCTGCTTGAACAGATAGGCGTACTGGCGTGCCACCGGCAGGGTCTCGGCGCGGTTGCGCAGCTTCAGCGCGAGCCGCCCGAGCGACTGGTTCACGGCGCTGGCCACGCAGTCGATGTTCACCACCGTGCCGCGATGGATCTGCCAGAAGCGTTCCGGGTCGAGCTGCTGGGACAGCTCGCGCAGGCTGGTGCGGATCAGCGCCTCGCCGCTGGTAGACACCACGTTGACGTACTTGTCGGTTGCCTCGAGGTAGATCACCTCGTCCACCGGGATGATGCGGATCTCCTGCCCGACCAGCGCCTTGATGAAACGCAGGTAGCCGTGCTGGCCCGCGCCCGCGGCCGGCTGCTGCGGGGCGCCGCCGCCTGGCGGCTCCAGCGTCTCGAGCCGCGCCAGCAGTTGCGCCAGGCGGCCGGTATCGAGCGCCGCGCCACCCTCTTCGCCAGCCTGGGCATGCTCGGCCAGCCGCCCCTTGAGGCGTTGCACGGTGGCCTCCAGCCGCTCCGGCTGCACCGGCTTGAGCACATAGTCGACCGCCTCGCGCTCGAAGGCTTCCAGCGCGAACTGGTCATAGGCGGTGACGAACACCACCAGCGGCGGATGATCGAACTCCATCAGTTCACGCGCCACGTCCATGCCGCTCATGCCCGGCATGCGGATATCGAGGAAGGCCACTTGCGGCGCATGCTGGCGTGCCGCCTCCAGCGCGGACACGCCGTCATGCACCACGGACACGACCTGCGCCTCCGGCCACAGGCTGCTCAGTTCTGCATGCAGGGCGCGCGCAAGCAACGGCTCATCGTCGGCGATCAACAAGGTCGGGGACATGGGAACGGTAGTGGACGGTCGGGACAGTCGGGACGGCAGGGATTGCCGCAGCGCTCAGCGCTGCGTCAGGCTTGCGGGGCGCCATGCGCGGCGGCACTGGCAACCGGGGCGATGCCGATCCCCGCCGGGATCGTGCCCGCCGGTGCCGCCGTACGCGCGATGATGGCGGTCACCGTAGGACGCATGACCGGCAGCGTCAGCCGCACGACCACGCCGCGCGGCGAATTTTCTTCCATCTGCATGCTTGCCGCGGCGCCAAAGATGCGTGCGAGGCGCTCGCGCACATGGGTCAGGCCCAGGCCCGACCCCTTCGTCACGGCATGGCCGAAGCCCACGCCGGTATCGGCGATCACCACCTGCACCGCCGCGTCGCCCAGCGCGCGCGCCGACAACACGATGCTGCCGCCGTGCATGCACGGCTCGATGCCATGGCTGACCGCGTTTTCCACCAGCGGCTGGATCAGCATTGGCGGGATCTCCACTTCAGCCAGTTCCGGCGGCAGGTCGACGCTGTAGCTGAGCCGGGTGCCGAAGCGCAGGCACTGGATATCGAGGTAGCTGCGCAACAGTTCGAACTCCTGGCGCAGTGTGCACTGCTCGGCGCGCGTGTGCGCCAGCGACATCCGCAGGAAGCCGATCAGCCGCTGCAGCAGGCGCCGCGCGGCCTGCTGGTCAGTGGCGATCAGGCAGTCCAGGTTGGCCAGCGAATTGAACAGGAAGTGCGGCTCGATCTGCGCCTGCAGCGCCATCAGCTGCGCGCGCACCAGTTGCTTCTCGGCTTCCTCGCGTTGCAGCGCATCCAGCGCGGCCTGCCGCTCCAGGTGCGCCAGCTTCTCGCGCGACCAGTAGAAGTAGATCATGCTGGCCGAGGCAAGCATGCCCACCACCAGGCACATGCGCAGCATGTCGGTGGCCTCTTCGAAGGACTTCGCCGGCTCGTTCAGCACCACCCGGGTGGCCCAGCTACCCATGATGACCCCGAGCGGCACGGCGATCGCGGCCAGGCAGATGAACGGCCAGCGCGTGGGCCGCTCGTTCCACCAGATCACCACGCGGGCAACATCGATCAACAGCCAGATCGACAAGCCGATGAGGTGGCTGTAGACGAAGTTGTGCCACATCGAGCCGCCGGTGCGGAAGCCATAGTTGAGACTGACGGCAATCACGGTGTTCATGCACAGCACGAACACGAGGTCGCGCCCGAGAATCGTGAGGCGCGAGGGAATGGCGGCGGGACAGCGGCCCAGCGATTTCATAGGGACGGAAGCTCCGTACAGGGCAGATGCGTCTTGAAAGGCAAAAGTGGCAGGCGCGCCATGTGCTGGACACGCGCGGACATCGGGCGGCTGCCTGACGGGCTATTGTAAAGGCCGCTCATCGGCTCGGACGGCCGTCGGCCGGCTCGCATGTGCGCTGGGCCACCTTTGCGGCCCCGCCTTCCCCGGCCGGCCTGCCGTGCAGCGCCGCCCACCATTGCCCCGACAGCACAAAGCGCGGAAATGTGATCCACTGCTCGGCCAGGATGCGCCCGGCGATATCGAGCGGGCCGGCAAACGGCTCCGGTCGCTCGGCCTCGAGCCGGTGGCCCCGGCCCTGCAGCATCATCGATACGCCCATGCAGAGCACGCCCAGCCCCACCGCCGGCACGGACAGCGTCAGCACGCCGTAGACCAGCAGCACATTGCCTGCCATGAATATCGGCACGGCCACGATATGCAGCAGCAGGCTGCGCGGGTCGGTGTGATTGCGGGCGTAGCCGCGCCATTGCCAGGCCAGCAGGCCATCAGGGCGCGGGCTCATGGCCGCGGCCCCCGCTGCGTCGCACGGCGGATCGCCAGTCGGCGCACCAGCAGCACGGCGCCGAGCGCGATCAGGATGAGAGGCCAGCCCTCGCGGGTGATATACGCGGGCAGGACGCCGGCGTTGTGCGCCAGGAACAACCCGCCCAGCGCAATAAGGATGATCGGGGCCAGGAGCCCCCTGCCGCTACGGCCTTGTTTCATGTTGCGCTCTCCTCGCAGCCTTGTCGCTCCGCTCGCCATCGCCGGCACGCCGTCTGATGCGGCGCATCACGCCATGTGACGGCACCGAGGTGATCCGCCACGTACTGGACGAACTTTACGCCTGCCCCGCGCGAGACGGAAGCAGCGTGCGACGAACGGGGAGTGAGCGGCGCGAAACGCGAGGATGCGGTGCCACCGGCACCGCCGCATGGCAGCCCGCCGCCGGAATCCCGGCGGCGAATGTGCCCGGAAGAGCATGCCAGCTTGCGCTGGAACAGCGCAAATCAGGCCTCGACCACCTGCCCGCCGGCCGGCTCGGACAAGGCACTGCTGACGGTGTCGCGCGACAAATGCGGCGCGAACATATTGATGAAGGCATGCGCATAGCCGCGCAGGTAGGCACCGCGGCGCACGGCCACGCTGGTGGTATTGGCCTCGAACAGATGGTCGGCCGAGATCCTGACCAGGCCGGCATCCTTGCGCTCGTCATAGGCCATCGAGGCGATGATGCCCACGCCCAGATCCAGTTCCGCGTAGGTCTTGATCACGTCGGCGTCCATGGCGGTCAGCACGATCTCCGGCTGCAGCCCGGCGGCGGCGAACGCGCCGTCGATCTTGCGGCGGCCGGTAAAGCCCGCGTCGTAGGTGATGATCGGAAAGCCGGCGATGTCTTCCAGCGTCGGCTCGGGCAGGCGGGTCAGCGGGTGCTCCGGCGAGACCACCAGCACGTGTTGCCAGCTATAGGCCTCGAACGAAGTCAGCCCGGCCTCGCTGGCCACGGCCTCGGTGGCGATGCCGATATCCGCCTGCCCGGTCAGCAGCAGTTCCACGATATGCGCCGGCGACGCTTCCTGCAGCGCCAGCGTCACATGCGGATAGGCGCGGCGGAAGCTCTGCACTACCTTGGGCAGCGCGTAGCGTGCCTGGGTATGGGTGGTCGCCACGGTCAGGCGGCCGGTATGCCGCCCGGCGAATTCGTCACCGGCCTGGCGCAGGTTCTCGGCCTCGAGCAGCAGGCGCTCCACGATCCGCACGATCTCGCGGCCGGGCTCGGTGAGGCCCGTGAGGCGCTTGCCATAGCGCTCGAAGATCTCGACGCCAAGCTCCTCTTCGAGCTCGCGGATCTGGCGCGATACGCCGGGCTGCGAAGTGTAGAGCGCGTTGGCGACCTCGGTCAGGTTGAACTGGCGGCGCACCGCCTCGCGGATCGAACGCAGTTGCTGGAAGTTCATTGTGCGGCTCCTGCCGGCGCCGCCTTGGGCTGGGCGCGGGCTGATGAATTGGGTTGGACGAAGACGCGCAACTGACGCGGCCGCACGGCGAGCAGTTCGCCCTCGCGGAAGCCCTGGTGGCGGAAGCGCTCCAGCGGCAACGCCACCTCGATCACCTCCTGGTTGTCCTCGCGCTCGAGTTCGAGCTGGGCCACGGGACCGAGCGTGAGCGCACGGCGCAGCGTAACGGCGATGCCGTCGGCGCCCGGCGCATAGCGTTCGAGATCGAGGTCGTGCGGGCGCACGTAGGCCACCGCATCGCCGGCCGTCTCGTGGCCGTTGCCGACCACCGGCAGTATCGCCTCGCCGGTATGCAGCAGGCCGCCGAGCTCGCCGACCTCGAGCCGGCCGTGGAACAGGTTGACGTTGCCAAGAAAGCCGAACACGAACGGCGTAGCCGGATGGTTGTAGACCGCTTCCGGCGTGCCGGCTTGTTCGACGTGGCCGCGGTTCATCAGCACCACCTGGTCGGCCACTTCCAGCGCCTCTTCCTGGTCGTGCGTGACGAACACGCTGGTGACGTGCAGTTCGTCGTGCAGGCGGCGCAGCCAGCGGCGCAGCTCCTTGCGCACCTTGGCGTCGAGCGCGCCGAACGGTTCGTCGAGCAGCAGCACGCGCGGCTCCACCGCCAGCGCGCGGGCCAGCGCGATACGCTGGCGCTGCCCGCCCGAGAGCTGCGGCGGATAACGGTCGGCCAGCCAGTCGAGTTGCACCAGTTCCAGCAGCGAGCGCACCTTCTCGCGGATCTGCGCCTCGCTCGGGCGCTCCGCGCGCGGCTTCACGCGCAGGCCGAAGGCCACGTTCTCGAACACCGTCATGTGCTTGAACAGCGCATAGTGCTGGAACACGAAGCCCACCTGGCGCTGGCGCACATGCTGGTTGGACGCGTCACGGCCCTCGAGCAGGACCTGGCCCGCGTCCGCGCGCTCCAGCCCCGCGATGATGCGCAGCAGCGTGGTCTTGCCGCAGCCCGACGGCCCCAGCAGCGCCGTCAGCTGGCCTTCATCGAAATCGAGCGAGACGTCGTCGAGCGCGACGAAATTCCCGAAGCGCTTCTGCACATTCCTGACCTGGATGCTCATGATGCCTGTCCTTGCAATTTGCCTGCGCCCGGATTCTCCGGCGCAAAGTTCTCGTCGTCGGCGTGCTCGCGGCGCGCCCGGTGTTCCACCAGCGTCTTGATGCCGAGCGTCACCAGGGCCAGCAGCGTCAGCAGCGAGGCCACCGCGAAGGCCGCCGCGAAGTTGTATTCGTTGTAGAGAATCTCCACGTGCAGCGGCATGGTGTTGGTCAGCCCGCGGATATGGCCCGACACCACCGAGACCGCGCCGAACTCGCCCATGGCCCGCGCATTGCACAGGATCACGCCGTACAGCAGGCCCCAGCGGATATTGGGCAGCGTGATGCGACGGAAGGTCTGCCAGCCGGACGCGCCCAGCACGATGGCGGCTTCCTCTTCCTCGCTGCCCTGTGCCTGCATCAGCGGGATCAGCTCGCGCGCGACGAACGGAAAGGTGACGAAGATGGTGGCCAGCACGATGCCCGGCACGGCGAACATGATCTTGATGTCGTGCGCCTCGAGCCATGGTCCCAGCCAGCCCTGCGCGCCGAACAGCAGCACGTAGACCAGGCCCGAGATCACCGGCGACACCGAGAACGGCAGGTCGATCAGCGTGGTCAGCACGCTCTTGCCACGGAACTCGAACTTGGCGATGGCCCAGGCCGCCGACACGCCGAACACCACGTTGAGCGGCACCGCGATGGCGGCCACCAGCAGTGTGAGCTCGATCGCGGCCACGGCATCGGGCTCGACCAGCGAAGCGAAATATGTCTGCACGCCCTTGCGCAGCGCCTCGTAGAAAACCGAAGCCAGCGGCACGAACAGGAACAGCGCGAGGAACAGGACCGCGACCGCGATCAGCGTGTAGCGCACCCACGGCGCTTCCCCGGTGGCATCCGCGAAGCGCGCCGCGGGAGCGGCGCGGCCACCCAGGCCCTTGGTAACGATACCGGCCATCTCAGCTCTCCTTGTCCTGCGCCACGGCGGCGCGCCCTGCCGTGTGGTGGCGGCGCGTCCATGCCTGCAGCAGGTTGATCAACAGCAGCAGCGCGAAGGAGATCACCAGCATCACCACGGCCATTGCGGTGGCGCCGGCGTAATCGTATTGCTCCAGCTTCGAATAAATCATCAGCGGCGCGATCTCGGAGACCATCGGCATATTGCCGGAGATGAACACCACCGAGCCGTATTCGCCGGTGGCCCGCGCGAACGACAGCGCGAAGCCGGTCAGCAGCGCCGGCAGGATGGTCGGCAGGATCACGCGGGCAAAGGTCTGCAGGCGCGTGGCGCCCAGGCTGGCGGCGGCCTCTTCCAGTTCCTGCTCCGCATCTTCCAGCACCGGCTGCACCGTGCGCACCACGAACGGCAAGCCGATGAAGGTCAGCGCCACCACCACGCCCAGCGGCGTGAAGGCGACCTTGATGCCCATCGGCTCCAGGTAGCGGCCGAGCCAGCCATTGCCGGCGTACAACGCGGTCAGCGCGATGCCGGCCACCGCGGTGGGCAAGGCAAACGGCAGGTCCACCAGCGCATCGATCAGGCGCTTGCCGGGAAAGCGGTAGCGCACCAGCACCCACGCCACCACCAGGCCGAACACGGTATTGATGATGGCGGCGATCAGCGAGGCGCCGAAGCTCAGTTGCAGCGAGGCCACCACGCGCGGCGCGCTCACCGCACCCCAGAACGCTTCCCAGCTCATGGTGAAGGTCTTGAGGAAGGTGGCCGACAGCGGGATCAGGACGACCAGCGTCAGGTAGAACAGCGTGAAGCCCAGCGACAGGCCGAAGCCGGGGAGCACGGTAAAGCGCTGCTGGCTGGCCTTGCCTGACGCGCTTTCGCGTGCCTGGGGGGCATCCGGTCTGGCCGGGGGCGGGTTGTCCGCCAGGGAAATCGAGGGTGGCATATCGTCTCGTCAGTGCCGTCTGTGCCGCACCCGCCACCCACGCACAGAGTCCGGAAGACTGGCGGATACGGCGGCCAGGCATCCGGCTAGCGGAATCGGGGGACTACGGGGAGGGCTCTCTTTATGACGCCGGCGCATAACGCACCGGCCTACGAGACAAATTCTGCAGATACGCCCTTATAAACAGAACGAATCTTTACGCATTTTCTTAGACGTTTTAGATATAAGGGAACGTCGAGGACACTTCCACCTCGGCATCCCACGGCCCGGCACGGTCTCCAGCCAGGCCGGCACTGCCGTCGGCCTCGATGCGCTGGATCAGCGTATCGAGCAGGGCGAGGCCTGCCGGCCACTGATCCAGGCCCGAATCGGCGTTGATGTGCCCTAGCATGCCCGCGTCGTGCAGCTCGCTGCCCCACAGCGTGCCCCAGCTGAATGCCGTGCGCTGCTGCATCCAGGGATCGTTGCGGCTGGCCACGAGGATGGTCGGAAACGGCAGCCGGTGCGCGGGAAGCAATCCGGCCACGCCGAATTTGTCCGGATCGGCCGGCGCCACCAGCAAGGCACCGGCAATGCCCTCGGCATCCAGCGCGGCCTGGCGCAGCGTGGCCAGGCAGCCGAAGCTGTGCGCCACCAGGATGGCGCCGCGCGGCGCCACTCGCTGCGCCCGCATGATGCTCTCCGAGACACGCTCGGCCCACAGCGGCAGGCTCGGGCGCGACCAGTCGTGCTGCTCCACGCGCTGCCAGTCCGGGAAACGCTGCTCCCAGCGGCTCTGCCAGTGACCGGGACCGCTGCCGTGCAGGCCGGGTACCGTGAGGATCTGCAAACCCTTCGGCACTTTCAGCCACACCTCGGCGGCGGCTGGTGCGGCCATGCCCGCCGGCCTCTTCGTCCGCGTCATATCGGCTCCTTGCTGAATTCCAGCGGCGCGCGGCCCGGACCGGAACGCGCCACCCCGCCGCCATCCCGCGCGGCATCGCCGGGCGCCGCCCGGTGGTCCGGTTGCACTTCGTGCAGCCGGCGCGCGCTCACCGCCTCGCCGGTAAACACCCCCTGCCCCAGCACGATCCCGGCCGCCTGCAGCCGCTCGGCGTGCTCGGCGTTCTGCAGGCGGCGCCCGATCAGGGTCACGCCGGCGCTGTCGGCACTGGCCTGCAGGCCGGCGAGCTGGCGGTCCGTCCAGCTGCGGCGCATATCGAGCTTGAGCCAGTTGGGCAGTGCGTGCGCCATCAGCGCGCCCGCCTCTGCCGGATCCGATGCCTGCAGGCTCACCGCGAAGCCGTTGCGCCGGTAATTGCCCACCACATGGAGCAGCAGCGGCAGGTCGTCGTTGGCGCTGGCCGGCACCTGGATCACGAAACGATCGATCGGCAGGCCGAGCGATTGCAGCGCGCGCCGGAATGCCGCGCCGTGATCGTCCGCGACCGCCGCCAGCAGCCGGTTGTGCACGTTGAGCACCAGCTTGCGGTCGCCATCCGCCGCGAAATAGTTGATGGCATGCACCAGGCGCGAGAGGCGATCCAGCGATACCAGCGAGGCATCGTCGGCCGCCATCGCGAACAGCTTCCACGCCGCCAGCCCCACGCCGCCACCAGCATAGGTGCGCAGCGTGCCTTCATGCGCCACCACGTCGCGGCTCGACAGGGTGATGAGCGGCTCGAAGGCACTGGTCAGCGAACAGTTGAAGAACTGGCCCTGCACCTGGCCATGCTCGTCACGCCACAACTGGCGATCGCTGCCGGGTTGCCGCGGCAGTCCGTCCAGGTAATGCGCGAGGGCTGCCAGCCCCGCGCCTGCCCCGCCTGTTTCATGCGCGCTTGCCATGGCGAATTCCTTTGCGGACTCCTCTACGTTGTGCCTGCCGTTCCGGACCATGCATCAAAGCTTGGCCAGCGAAACCTCGGTCGCCTTCACCAGCGCAACCACTTCGCTGCCGATGGTGAGGCCGAGATCCTTGACCGAGCGGGTGGTGATGACCGAGGTGACGATGCCGGCCGGCGTCTCGACGTCGACCTCCGAGACCACCGGGCCTTCGATGATGGCGGCGACCTTGCCGCGGAACTGGTTGCGTACGTTGATGGCTTGAATGCTCATGATAGAAGCTCCCTTGCGTGAGTGAAAATGAAGATTGCGTAAAAGATGGTGAGTGGCGCTCGCGGCGGTTTGCTGCCTTCCGCGCACGCCTGGCACGGGTGTTTGATGCACGCCATGCCCTTTGCCTCGATGCCTGCCTTCGTTATTGCCTTTTGTGCTGCCTTTGTGTTGCCTTCGGTGCTGCCTTTTGTGCTGCCCTTTGCGTTGCCTTCGGTGCTGCCTTTCGTGTTCTTCGCTGCCTTGTCTGCTACATGGCGCTAGATCGCCCAGCGCACCGAGTCGGCGGTCCGCGCCACCGACCAGTCGACGGCGGGGCCGGCTTCGTGCTGGCCCTGCGCCTGCCCGTCATCCTGCGCATCGCCTGCGCGCTGCATCACCCGGCGCAGCACCGCGTCCTCCAGATGCGCGAAGGCCGCCGAGCCGCGCTGGCGCGGCCGCGGCAGCGCCACACGCTGGTCCAGCGCGATGCGCCCGTCCTCGATGAGCACCACGCGGTCGGCCAGCGCCACCGCTTCGGACACATCGTGGGTCACCAGCAGCGCGGTGAAGCCATGGCGCTGCCACAGTCCTTCGATCAGGCCTTGCATCTCGATGCGCGTCAGCGCGTCGAGCGCGCCCAGCGGCTCGTCCAGCAACAGCAGGCGCGGGTGATGGACCAGCGCGCGCGCCAGGGCCACGCGCTGGCGCTGCCCGCCCGACAACCGTGCCGGCCATTCGCCGGCGCGTTCGGCCAGGCCAACCTGCCCCAGCACACGAGCCGCATCGGCACGGCGCGCGCGCGGCAAGCCCAGCGCCACGTTGTCCAGTACCTTCTTCCAGGGCAGCAGGCGCGCGTCCTGGAACATCACCCGCACCGCGTCCTGCTGCGCGCGGCCCGGCGTGTCGCCGAGCCTCACCGCGCCGCCGTCGCTGTCCTCCAGGCCGGCAACCAGCCGCAGCAAGGTGCTCTTGCCGCAGCCGCTGCGGCCAACGATGGCCAGGAACTCGCCCGGCGCGGCGTGCAGGTCGATGCCGTGCAGCACCTCGCGCCCGCCGTAGCGCTTGACTACCTGCTGCACATGCAGCGCCAGGCCCTTGCCAGGCTCGCCGGCAGGTGGCACCTCCGCCAGCGCCGCCTGTTCGATCGGATTGCTTTGCATATCGTGTTCTCCTTGGCCGGTGGCGCTCAGTGCGCCTGGTAGCCGGGATGCCAGCGCAGCCAGAAACGCTCCAGCCCGCGCGACAGCAGGTCCGCCAGCTTGCCCAGCAAGGCGTAGAGCAGGATGCCCACCAGCACCACGTCGGTCTGCAGGAATTCGCGCGCGTTCATCGTCATGTAGCCGATGCCCGATTGCGCGGAGATGGTCTCCGCCACGATCAGGATCACCCACATCAGGCCGAGCGAGAAACGCACGCCCACCAGGATGTTGGGCAAGGCGCCCGGCAGGATCACCTCGCGGTACAGCCGCCAGCCCGACAATCCATAGCTGCGCGCCATCTCGATCAGCCCCGGGTCCACCGCGCGGATGCCGTGGTAGGTGTTGAGGTAGATCGGGAAGAACACACCCAGCGAGACCAGGAACAGCTTGGCGGTCTCGTCGATGCCGAACCACAGGATCACCAGCGGAATCAGCGCCAGCGTCGGAATGTTGCGCACCATCTGCAAGGTGCTGTCGAGCAGCGTCGCGGCCGGGCGGAAGGTGCCCGTGAGCAGGCCCAGCGCCAGCCCGAAGCCGCCGCCGATGGCAAAGCCGAGCACGGCGCGCCAGCTGCTGACCCACACATGGCGCCACAGCTCGCCCGTCACCGCCAGGCCCCACGCGGCCTTCAGCACGTCGAGCGGCGCCGGCAGGATGCGGCTCGACAGCCAGCCGCCCTGCGAGGCGATCTGCCATGCCAGCACCAGCAGCACCGGCACCACCCAGGGCGCGGCCGAGCCGGCGGCCTGGTTCAGCCACGCGGCGCGGCGCGGCGGGAGAGTCAAGGGAGCGGTCATGGCATGCCCCCTCAGCTCTGCGACGCACGCGGCACGATGCCGGTCGCCATCACTTCGCCGAACGGGCCGGACAACACCTTGCCCGGCAGCTTGTCGCGCACCGAGCGCGGCAGCAGCGGGAAGACCAGTTCGGCGAAGCGGTACGCCTCTTCCAGGTGCGGGTAGCCGGACAGCACGAAGGTGTCGATGCCCAGCTCGGCGTACTCCTGCATGCGCGCCGCCACGGTCTGCGGGTCGCCCACCAGCGCCGTGCCGGCGCCGCCGCGCACCAGTCCCACGCCAGCCCACAGGTTGGGGCTGATCTCCAGTTCCGCGCGCGAGCGCTTGCCGCCGCCGGCATGCAGCGCGGCCATGCGGCGCTGCCCTTCCGAATCCATCCGGGCGAAGTCCGCCTGCGCGCGCGCCACGGTGTCGTCGTCGAGGTGGCTGATCAGTTCGTCGGCCGCGGCCCAGGCCGCGGCGTCGGTCTCGCGCACGATCACGTGCAGGCGGATGCCGAACTTCACGGTGCGTCCGTGGCGCGCCGCGCGCTCGCGCACGTCGGCCAGCTTCTGCGCCACGTCCTGTGGCGGTTCGCCCCAGGTCAGGTAGGTGTCTACCTGCTCGCCGGCGAGCTCGTGCGCCGCGGCCGACGAGCCGCCGAAGTACACCGGCGGATGCGGCCGCTGCAGCGGCGGATACAGAACCTTGGCCCCCTTGACCTTGAGGTGCTTGCCCTCGAAATCCAGCTCGGCGCTTTCATGGCTGGCGGCCAGCACCTCGCGCCAGATGCGGATGAACTCGGCCGAGGCTTCATAACGTTCGGCATGATCGAGGAACAGGCCATCGCCTTCCAGTTCCGACGCATTGCCGCCGGTCACCAGATTCACCAGCAGCCGTCCGCCGGACAGGCGGTCGAACGTGGCCGCCATGCGCGCGGCCAGCGTCGGTGCCATCAGGCCGGGACGCACCGCCACCAGGAAGCGCAGCCTGCGCGTGACCGCGGCCAGCATGGCAGCCGCCACCCACGGGTCCTCGCACGAGCGGCCGGTAGGAATCAGCACGCCCTCGTAGCCGAGGTTGTCGGCAGCGGTGGCGATCTGCTTCAGGTAGTCGAAATTGACCTCGCGCGCCCCTTCCGAGGTTCCGAGATAGCGGCTGTCGCCGTGCGTGGGGATAAACCAGAAAACCTGCATGTCTTCACCTCTTGTGCTTGTCGTGCTTGTCGTGCTTGTCGCGCTTGTCGTGTCGCTTCTTGTCGCTTCCCGGCGGTGCTTCGCGACCAGCCGTTCGCAGCGACCGCCTCGCGGAGTCGCGTGTGCGGGCGGCGGCCGCGTTCGCGCTCAGTGCTGAGCCTGCCAGGCAGCGTCCGCTACCTTGACCGGCCTGGGAATCAGCTTGAGCGTGTAGAACACGTCGGCAATGCGCTGCTGCTCGCCCAGCACCGCCGGCGTCACGGCGCGGGCGCCGTACGAGAAGCGGGACACCGCAAGCGCCACCACGGCCGGGTCCAGACCGAGCTGCGGACCCAGCACGGCCACCGCCTCCTTCTGGTTCTTCTCGGCCCAGGCGCCCAGCGCGGCCAGTTCATCGAGGACGAGCTTGACCACGTCAGGCCTGCTTTGCGCGTACTGGCGCGACGCCAGGTAGAACTGGTGGTTGCTGACCACATCCTTGCCGTCGGCACCGCGGCCATCGGCCAGCACGCGCGCGTCGAGCTGCTTCTCGGCGGCAGCCAGGAACGGGTCCCAGATCACCCACGCATCGACCGCGCCGCGCTCGAAGGCCGCGCGCGCGTCGGCCGGGGCCAGGTAGACGGGCTGGATCTCGCTGTATTGCACCCCTGCCTTCTCCAGCAGGCGCACCAGCAGGTAGTGCACGTTCGAGCCCTTGTTCAGCGCCACGCGCTTGCCGCGCAGGTCGGCCACCGACTTGAGCGCGGAGCCCTTCGGCACCACGATGGCCTCGGCCGTCGGCGCCGGCGGCTCGTTGCCGATATAGGCCAGTTGCGCGCCGGCCGCCTGCGCGAAGATCGGCGGGGCTTCGCCCACGGTGCCGAAATCGATCGCGCCCACGTTCAGGCCTTCGAGCAGCTGCGGCCCGGCCGGGAACTCGGTCCACTTGACCGTGATGCCCTGCGGCGCGAGGCGCTTCTCCAGCGTGCCGCGCGCCTTGAGCAGGGTCAGCGTGCCGTACTTTTGGTAGCCGATGCGCAACACCTTGCTGGCGTTGTCCTGCGCCTGCGCACGGCCGGGCAGCAGCGCGTAGGCAAGCCCGGTGGCGGCGACCAGCGCGGCCAGCAGCAGGCGGCGCTTGAGCGCGGTGCCGGCAGCCGGCGTCTGGTGTTTATCGGAAAGCGTGGAGACTGGTGCGGTCATGTCGATCTTCCTGAGTGACGTTGTGTTCTGGCGTGGCGGACGTGTGCCCGCCTGCCGGCCCGTCGGCGGGCGGCATCGCGATCACGAAGCGGGCAAGTGTGCGGGGCGGCGGCGGCGCCGCCCGCTTCAACTCAGGCGGAACATCGCTCGGCCAGTGCGGGGCGCGGGGCCGGGCGCGAGAATGCCGCTGGCGCGACGGCAGCCGCGGCAGCACCGGGCAACAGGTCCAGCGGCACTTCGATGCGTGCATGGGCCAGCGCCTCGCGCAGGCGCAGCACGCCCTCGGCCAGGCGCGCCTCCAGGGCGGGATCGAGGCTCAGGCCGTGCGTCTCGGAGAAAACGATCTGCTGGTCCACGGCGAAGATGCCGGGCAGGATATGGCGCGCTCCAAGCGCGGACAGCACCGGGCGCAGCGCGTAGTCGATGGCCAGCGTATGGGCCAGGCTGCCGCCGGTGGCAATCGGCAGCACCACCTTGTCGCGCAGCCCGGATTGCGGCAGCAGGTCCAGGAAGGTCTTGAGCAAGCCACTGTAGGCAGCCTTGTAGACCGGCGTGGCGAGAATCACCACCTGGGCGTCCGCCACCGCGCGGGTAGCCGCGGCAATGTCGGGATCGTCCACCCTGGCCGCCAGCAGCGCGGCGGGCGGAAGCTCCCGCAGGGCCAGGTGGCTGGTGCGCTCGCCAGCGGCTTCGAGCACGCCGCGCAGATGCGTCAGCAGGCGTGCGGAACGCGACGGGGCGGACGGGCTGCCGGACAGGGTCAGGATGGACATCGGGCTTCCTTCTTGGCTGGTTGGCGCGGCGGACGCGGCTCGCGCCACGCCCGCGCCGCTGTTTATTTCTTGCCGGGCTGGTAGACCTGGTCGAACGAGCCACCGTCGGCGAAGTGCGCCTTCTGCGCCTTCTGCCAGCCGCCGAACGCTTCGTCGATGGTGAACAGCTTGACCTTGGGGAAGTTGGCCGCGTACTTCGCCGCAACCTTCTCGGAGATCGGGCGATAGTAGTTCTTGGCCGCGATTTCCTGGCCTTCGTCGGTGTACAGGAACTGCAGGTAAGCCTCGGCCACCTTGCGCGTGCCCTTCTTGTCCACCACCTTGTCGACCACCGCGACCGGCGGCTCGGCCAGGATCGAGACGGAGGGAGCGACGATGTCGAACTTGTCCGGCCCCAGTTCCTTGATGGCCAGGATCGCCTCGTTCTCCCACGCGATCAGCACGTCGCCCAGGCCGCGCTCGACGAAGGTCGTGGTGGCGCCGCGCGCGCCGGAATCGAGCACCGGCACGTTCTTGAGCAGCGCGCCCACGAATTCCTTCGCCTTCTGTTCATTGCCGCCCGGCTGGCGCAGCGCGTAGCCCCATGCGGCCAGGTAGTTCCAGCGCGCGCCGCCCGAGGTCTTCGGGTTGGGCGTGATCACCTGCACGCCGGGCTTGACCAGGTCGTTCCAGTCCTTGATGCCCTTGGGGTTGCCCTTGCGCACCAGGAACACGATGGTGGAGGTATAGGGCGAGGCATTGTGCGGCAGGCGTTTTTGCCAGTCCGGCTTGAGCAGGCCCTTCTCGGCGATGGCGTCGATGTCATAGCCCAGCGCCAGCGTCACCACGTCGGCATCCAGGCCGTCGATCACGGAGCGCGCCTGCTTGCCCGAGCCGCCATGCGACTGGCGGATGGTCAGCGCATCGCCACCCTTGGCCTTCCAGGCCTTGGCGAAGGCGGCATTGACGTCCACGTACAGTTCCCGCGTGGGGTCGTACGAGACATTGAGCAGATTGGTGTTGGCCCAGGCGGTCTGGGTGGAACCGATCACGGCGAGTGCCGCGAATCCGATGGCCAGCTTGCGAATCATGTGTCTTGCTCCCGTCATCTGTCGTGAAATGGCGCGCTTGCGCCTCGTTTCATGGCCCTCCTTGTGTGGGAAGGCTTGTGTCAGGGAAGAAGACTACCGACCGGTCTATCTGAAAGGAACGAATGGTTTCGCCGATCCTTGCACGTTTTCCGCATAAGATTTGGCGGAAATATGGACATGCACGGCAGGCCATGCGCGCGCTGCGATGAGCCGGGGTTGAGCGTGACGCGATGCGTGCCGCTGTCGCGCATTTCACCGAACACGGCCAGCAAGCCGCGCCGCACGGAGCGATAACCGAGGGAAACTTGCCGCCGCACGACTGGACATCGCAACAGTCCTGCGCGACATCCTGTGGCGCGCGAACGGAATCCGGGGAACCGGCGGGCCAGGCACCGGCACCACCGGAACATCCGCGGCCGGGCCCTGGATCCTTGGGCAACGCCTTCTGTCTGCGCGTCGGCGCACAGAAAAAAGCCCGCCCCACTTGCGTGGCGCGGGCCAAGTTTCCGTATTTGGAAACGGGTAGACAAGTCATGAAGAGCGCCCCCGCATCTCCATGACAGAAACCATCTTAGCGGGCCCGCATGCCGCGGCACTTGACCCATGTCAAACGCGCGACAGGAGCAGAAAATTCTGTCGTGACGGCGCCCCCGGTGCGACCGCCGCGATGGCAGCGGCGACAGCCCCTACAGCGCCTCTGGCACGCCCGGCTCGGCCTCGAGCGGCGCGGGCGGCGCACCGGGCGGTGCCTTGTAGCGGTTGTAGCTCCACAGGTATTGCTGCGGGAAGCGCCGGATCAATGCTTCCATCGCCGCATTCAGCAAGGCCGCCTGCGCCGGCGCATCGGGCGGCAGCGGTTCGGGCAGCCGCACATAGTGCATGCGCCAGCCGCGCCCGTTCGGCAGCCGCTCACCCGCCGCAAGAACGATCGGCACGCCGGTCTGCGCGGCCAGCTTGCCCGGCAGCGTCATGGTATAGGCCATGCGGCCGAAGAACGGCACCCACACCCCGTCGCCGAAGCTCGGCGCCTGGTCCGGCAGCAGCCCGACCGCATTGCCCTGGCGCAGCGCCCGCACGAAGGCGCGCACGCCCTGCGAGGTCGCCGGCACCACCTGCAGGCCCGACATGCCGCGCGCCGCGTCGAGCAGCGGCGCGAGGATGTCCTTGCGCGGCGGGCGGAACATGACGGTGAGGGGCAGCCGCTGCGCGGTATAGCGCGCGGTAATCTCGAAGCAGCCCAGGTGCGGTGTCAGGAAGAAAATGCCACGGCCGTCATCGATGGCGCCCTGCACCACGTGCCAGTCGTCCGTGACCACCTGCGCCACGCTTTGCCGGGTGCGAAACCAGACCCGCGGCAACTCCATGATCATGGCGCCCGATTCGCCGGCGGCGCGGCGCGCAAATGCGGCATCCGGGTAGCCCGCGATCGCGGCGTTGGCGCGCAGGCGCTCGCGGTACTGGCCCGGGACGGCGTAGGCAAGCCGCCCCAGCACGCGGCCGGTGCCTTGCAGCAGCGGCAGCGGCAATGCGGCAATCAGCCGGAACAAGACGGGCAGCGCACCTGCCCCATGCCGAAAATGGTCATCCATCTTTGTATCAGTTCATCGGTGCGTGGCCTGGCGCCACGCGCATTCATGCTTTGCTGCGTTGGTTCGGTTCGGGAAAACGTGCCGCGCCGCTCAGGGCGCCACGATTTCGATGCTGTCGACCCGCGCCGGATCGAACGCCATGTAGCCCGCGATCTGCGCCATGGCCGCGTAGGGGTGCTCGTAAGTCCACACAGCATTGATGCCGCGCTGGCCGGCCGCGGGAATGCTGTAGTAGCTGCATTCGCCCTTGTACGGGCAGTACGTGGCATGGTCGCTGCGCTGCAGGCGGGACAGGTCGACATCCGTGCGCGACACGTACTGCACCGCGGCGTAGGCGGCCTCGCGCAGCGTCAGCGCCGCGAGCGTATCGGCCACCACCACGCCGCCGGCCTTGACGACGACGCGCCGGGGATTTGGCTCGATCGTGATCGGGTGATCGGGGCCGGGAATCTTGATTGGCTTGGTGTTCATCCTGGCGGTCTCCGGTGTGTGGCTGGCGCAATGCCCGCAATGTTACTTCGATGCCGGAAACGGCGCAGGCCGAGGGCGCCCGGCCAGCCTCCCGGACCACGCCAGGAAACATATTCGCCACTTTTGCGGCGAGCCGGGCGCCTTGCCTCAGCGCGTCGCCACGATGAAGAAGCGCGGGAACGGCAGCAGCACGGAGCCGTCGGCCAGCGCCGGATAGGCGCGCGCCACCTCGGCCGTGTAGCGCTCGAGATAGGCGCCGCGCTCGGCCTCGTCGAGCGGGTCGATGAACGGGCGCAGCCCGGTGCCCTTGAACCATTCCACAATGGCCGCCGGGCCGCCTTCCAGCGCGTGGTGGTAAGTGGTCTGCCACACGTCGACCGTGCTGCAGTGTGCGCGCAGCAAGGCGTAGTACCAGGCCGGACGAGCCAGCGTCGTGCGTGCCTGCGCGGCGGCGGCGAGCTTGCCAGCCCACGGGCCGTCCGCGGCGACCTCGCGCATCAGCCGGTGGGCGGGGGTGTCTAGGGTATCGGGCACCTGGATCGCCAGGCTGCCGCCGGGCGCGAGCTTGGCGGCCAGCGCGGGCAGCAGGCGGTCGTGCTCGGGCAGCCACTGCAGCACGGCGTTGGCGAGGATCAGGTCGTACGGGCCCGGGTTATCCCAGGACTCGATGCCGGCGACTTCGAACTCCAGGTCCGGCAGGCGCTTGCGCGCGGCCTCGATCATGTCGGGCGAGCTGTCGAGGCCGGCCACGCTGGCGCCCGGGAAGCAGGCTGCCAGGACCTCGGTCGAATTGCCGGGGCCGCAGCCGATGTCCACCGCGCGGCGCGGCTCGCGCCCCGGCACGGCGGCCAGCAGGTCGCGTACCGGGCGGGTGCGTTCATTCTCGAATTTCACGTATTGCTTGGCTGACCAGGTCATTGCTGCTCCTTTGCAGGATCGGGGCCAGTGTCCGGTTCTGGTGTCCGGCTCTGGCGTTTTGGTGTTCGGTTGTTCAGTCCGGGCGGTCCGGGCGGTCCGGCGGGTTCGCGGCCGGCCCGCACGCCGAGGCCGGCAGGCGCGGCTCGCGCAAGGCCGCCCTGCCCCTGGCGGTCAGGTGCACGATGGCCTGCGCGCGCGGCAGGCCCGGGCGCAGGTCGAGCCCCACCAGGCCGGCCGCGGTGGCGTCTTCCCACGCGCTCAGCCGCGGACAGGATGTGCGCCAGGCGTCCATGGTGTCCTCGAAGGTGCGGGGGCCGGCCTCCACCCACGCGAGGAATTCCAGCAGATTGCCGGACCAGGCTGGCGCGACGACGCTTTCGCCCGGGTTGCTGTCTTGTTCCATCGCTGCGCTCCGCCGTCTCGCCTGACACGCCGACAGCATAGGCGCGAACTGCTATGATTTCCAATGCATCTTTAGTACAAACCCCATACCTTGAGAGTATTGCAATGATCGAACTGCGCCGGCTGCGGGCCTTCGTCGTCCTTGCCGAGGAAGGGCATGTCACCCGGGCCGCCGAGCGCCTGGGCATGCAGCAGCCGCCGCTGACACGCCTGCTGCGCGGGCTGGAGGAGGAACTGGGCGTGGTGCTGATGCGCCGCCTGCCGCGCGGCGTGCGGCCCACCGAGGCCGGGCTGGCGCTGCTGGAGGAAGCGCGCGCGGTGCTGGCACGCGCCGCGGGCGTGGCGGACGCGGTGCGCCGCGCGGCGGCCGGCGAACAGGGCCGGCTGGCGGTCGGCTTCACCAGCTCGGCCGCCCTGCATCCCTTCGTGCCCGCCGCGCTGCGCCGCTTCCGGGAGGCCGTGCCAGGCGTGGCCGTGACGCTGGAAGAAGCCGGCACCAGCGAACTGGTCGACGCGCTCCTGCATGAGCGGCTCGACGCGGCTTTCGTGCGCTCGCCGGTCGGCAGTACCGCCGGCCTGCTGCTCGACGCGGTGCTGGAGGAGCCGATGCTGGCCGCACTGCCCGCGGCGCATCCGCTCGCGGCGGATGCCACGCCGCTCCCGCTTGCGGCCCTCGCGCACGAGCCTTTCATCCTCTATCGCCGTCCGGCCGGACCCGGCTTGTACGACGCCATCCTGGGCGCATGCCGCGAAGCCGGCTTCAGCCCGCTGGTAGCGCAGGAAGCGCCGCGCCTGCCGGCCACGCTGAGCCTGGTCGCGGCGGGCCTCGGCGTGTCGGTGGTGCCGGCGTCGATGCGGCGGCTGGGCGGCGAGGACATTGTCTATCGCGCGCTGGCGGATCACCCGCCGCTGAGCGCGCCCCTGCACCTGGCCATGCGTGACGACGGCCTCTGCGCCGCGGCCGCGCGATTCCGCGCACTGGTGCGCGACATCGCCGGCGCGCAATGCGGCGACGACCCCAGGCCGCTCCCCCGCGCGGCGCCCAAACCCGGCATAATCGGCTGAAACTCCAGCGCGGGCCGACGCGATCATGAACCACCGGGTCATTCTCATCTGCGTCATCGGCGCGGCCGCCGCGGCCGCCCTGGTTGCCAGCGCCGCTCGTGCCGCGGATCCGCCCGCACCTGCCGGCACAATCGCCACTGCGCCCGGCTGACACGCCGGCGAGCGGGCCGCGCAGGCCTGAAGCGGAACAGCCGGCCCTGGTCATCGAGCAGCGCCCGCTGCCGCCGCAGCAACTGTTCCCGCCCACCTACGAAGAAGCCATGACCGCGCTCGTGCGCGCGCTCGACATCGATGCGCTGCTGGCTTCCGGGCTGAAACTGGCCTTTGCAAAGCTCCCCGCGAAGATCGGCCCGATACCGAAGGAGCGCTACGTGGAATGCACGCGCACCAAGCTTTCCGCGCAGATCATCGAGACCGCCGTCAGGCCCGCGCTCGATGCGGAGATCGGCGATGCCGACCTGGCGACCAGCCTGGCACGCCTGCTCAACTCGCCGGTCGGGCAGAAGACCAGGCAGGCCGCACTGGCGGGCCTGGCACTGCGCGACGCGGGCATCACGGGTGCGGACGCGCTCGAATTCAATCGGTATATGGAGAACGCCGCCCTGAAAGCCTTCCTGGAAAACGGCGGGCTGCGCCGCGTGAAGAATGCCGTTTCCCGGACGCTGGATGCGGAGGGCAAGCGCGCGGCCAACGCTTGCGCCAGGGAACTGGTGCCCTTGTACCGGCTGCGCAACGAGCGCTCGGCGTGAATGGTCGCGGCGGCCGAATGTCGCGGCGGGCAGAGGCACGCGCCGGCGGGCGGCCTCGTGAAATACCGTTACAGTTGTATCCCCCCCTGGGCTCGCGGCAGGACTAAAGTCAGGTCACGGCTATTGCATGACGAGGACAAAAAATGAAGCAAGGTTTCTGCTACGCGCTGGGTATCGGAGCGCTGGCCTGGGCGGTCTCCCAGCCTGCGCTGGCACGTGTCGATGTCGACCTGAACATCGGCGTGCCCGCGCCGGTGGTCGTGGCGCCGGCACCGGTCTATGTCCCGGCGCCGGTCTATGCGCCGCCCCCGGCCCCGGTCTACGGGCCGCCTCCGGGCTACGGGCCGCCGCCCGGCTATGGTCCGCCTCCGGCCGTGGCCTACCCGGCGCCGCCGGTGGTCTATGGACCGGCACCCGTGGTGGTCGCGCCGGGGCCCGCGATCGTGATCGGCTGGCACGGCGACAGGTACTGGGACGGTGGCCGCTGGTGGGCGCGCCGCGACTGGTACGCGTATCACCATCAGCACGGGTACCATCGCTGAGCGGGCCGCGCTGCTGTTGCGCTGTTGCGCTGTCACGACATCGGCACCTGGCCCAGGCAGCAAATCGTTAGTTCTTATTACAAAGAAAAACCGCCCCATGCAGGGCGGTTTTTCTGTTTGGGCAACACCTTGCCTCAAGGGATGCGGCCGCCAGGCGGCCGGCACCCTTGCCGGCATCCCGGACCTCACTCCACCTTGGCGGCGCCGAGGGTGAACTCACCATCGCGGTAGTCCACCGGCACCACGTCCTTGGCGGCAAACCGGCCTTCCAGGATGGCGCGCGCCACCGGATTCTCGATCTGCTGCTGGATCGCGCGCTTGAGCGGACGCGCGCCGAACACCGGGTCGTAGCCTGCGCTGGCGATCTTGGCGACCGCCGCCTCGCTGACTTCGAGCGCCATGTCCATGCGTGCCAGCCGTGCCCGCAGCCGTTCGAGCTGGATGCGTGCGATCGACTCGATATGCTGCTGGTCGAGCGAGTGGAACACCACCACCTCGTCGATCCGGTTGAGGAACTCGGGGCGGAAATGGGTCTTCACTTCCTGCCATACCGCGCCCTTGACCGCCTCGTGCGGCTCGCCGGACATCGCCTGGATGATCTGCGAACCGAGGTTCGAGGTCATCACGATCACGGTGTTCTTGAAGTCCACCGTGCGGCCCTGCCCGTCGGTCAGGCGGCCGTCGTCCAGCACCTGCAGCAGCACGTTGAAGACGTCCGGGTGGGCCTTCTCGACTTCGTCGAGCAGCACCACGCTGTACGGCTTGCGGCGCACCGCCTCGGTCAGGTAGCCGCCCTCTTCGTAGCCCACGTATCCCGGCGGCGCGCCGATCAGCCGGCTCACGCTGTGCTTCTCCATGAATTCGCTCATGTCGATGCGGATCAGGTGGTCCTGCGAATCGAACAGGAACTCCGCCAGCGCCTTGCACAGCTCGGTCTTGCCCACGCCGGTGGGGCCGAGGAACAGGAACGAGCCATAGGGCTTGTTCTCGTCGGCCAGGCCGGCACGCGAGCGGCGGATGGCGTCGGACACCAGGCGCACGGCCTCGTCCTGCCCCACCACGCGGCGGTGCAGGTAGTCCTCCATCTTGATCAGCTTCTCGCGCTCGCCCTGCATCATGCGCGAGACCGGGATGCCGGTCGCGCGGCTGACCACCTCGGCGATTTCCTCGGCGCCGACCTGCGTGCGCAGCAGCTTGTTGGGCTGCTTCTGCTCGCTGGCTTCGGCCACCGTGGCGGCCTTGAGCTTGCCTTCGAGCTCGGGCAGCTTGCCGTACTGCAGCTCGGCCACCTTGTCGAGCTTGCCTTCGCGCTGCAGGCGCGTGATCTCCAGGCGGATCTTGTCGATCTCTTCCTTGAGCGCGGCCGCGCCCTGGGCGGCACCCTTCTCGGCCTTCCAGATTTCCTCGAGATCGGCGTACTCCTTCTCCAGGCGCGTGATTTCCTGCTCGATCAGCTCGAGCCGCTTCTTCGAGGCCTCGTCGGTCTCCCGCTTGACGGCCTCGCGCTCGATCTTGAGCTGGATGGTGCGGCGCTCGAGCTTGTCCATCACCTCGGGCTTGGAGTCGATCTCCATCTTGATGCGCGCGCCGGCCTCGTCGATCAGGTCGATGGCCTTGTCCGGCAGGAAGCGGTCGGTGATGTAGCGGTGCGACAGCTCCGCCGCGGCGACGATGGCCGGGTCGGTGATCTCCACGCCGTGGTGCAGTTCGTACTTCTCCTGCAGCCCGCGCAGGATGGCGATGGTGGCCTCCACGCTCGGCTCGTCGACCAGCACCTTCTGGAAGCGGCGCTCCAGCGCGGCGTCCTTTTCGATGTACTTGCGATACTCGTCCAGCGTGGTGGCGCCGATGCAGTGCAGCTCGCCGCGCGCCAGCGCGGGCTTGAGCATATTGCCGGCGTCGATGGCGCCCTCGGCCTTGCCCGCGCCCACCATGGTATGGATCTCATCGATGAAGACGATGGTCTGGCCTTCGTCCTTGGCGATGTCCGACAGCACGGCCTTGAGGCGTTCCTCGAACTCGCCGCGGTACTTGGCGCCGGCCAGCAGGCCGGCCATGTCGAGCACCAGCACGCGCTTGTTCTTCAGGCTCTCGGGCACTTCGCCGTTGACGATGCGCTGGGCCAGGCCTTCCACGATGGCGGTCTTGCCCACGCCCGGCTCGCCGATCAGCACGGGATTGTTCTTGGTGCGGCGCTGCAGGATCTGGATGGCGCGGCGGATCTCGTCGTCGCGGCCGATGACCGGGTCGAGCTTGCCGATGCGGGCACGCTCGGTGAGGTCCACGGTGTACTTCTTGAGCGCTTCGCGCTGGGTTTCCGCATCGGCGCTGTTGACGGCATCGCCGCCGCGCACGGTCTCGATGGCGGATTCCAGCGACTTGCGCGACAGGCCGTTCTCGCGCGCGACGCGGCCGGCCTCGCCCTTGTCGTCGGCCACGGCGAGCAGGAACAGTTCGCTGGCGATGAACTGGTCGCCGCGCTTGATGGCTTCCTTCTCGGTCGCATTGAACAGCGCGTTGAGTTCGCGCCCAACCTGGACTTCGCTGTTGCCCTGGATCTGCGGCAGGCGCTTGATGGCGGCGTCGAGCGCGGTGGTCAGGCCATTCACGTTGACCCCGGCGCGCGCCAGCAGGCCGCGCGCGGCACCGTCATTCTGCGCCAGCAGGGCGCGCAAGACGTGCAGCGGATCGATGTATTGGTTGTCGTTGCCGATGGCCAGGCTTTGCGCATCTGCCAGCGCTTCCTGGAATCGGGTAGTCAGTTTGTCTAGTCGCATTTAGGATGCCCTCTTTCTCGGATGCGTGTCCTGATGCGGGAGGCGGGGCGGATGCGCCCCGGCCTGCCGATCCCCCTGGGGTCCGGACACTGGATGTCTTTCCGAAAGATAAGGCTCAGCGCCGACTTTTCAAGGGCCGGCGGCCCGTTTTTGGGGCACCGGGGTGTGGCGCGGGAGATACTCCGTCGCGCGTGCCCGGAGGGCCTCCTCAGGCTGCGACCGGCGCCCGCTTGTCCTCCAGGTTGCGCACCAGCACCAGCGCTTCGCCGGCCAGCACCACGCGACCGTCGTCGCCCGAGATCACAGTGGCCAGGTTGACCAGATCCTTGTCGCCGCGCAGGCGCACGATGCGCACCGAGGCGGTCAGCTGCTCGCCCAGCCGCGCCGGCGAGCGCAGCCGCAGCGACTGCTTCATCCAGCCGGTGCCCCGGCCCGGCAGGCGGGTGCCAAGCAGGTCGGAGAACATCCCGGCCAGCAATGGCAGCGGCACGATGGCGCCGCCGAAGCCCCGGCTGCGGGCAAACACCGGATCGGTGTAGAAGCGATTGCCGTCGTCGGTCAGGGATACGTACTCGTCGATATCCGCGGCACTGAAGGTACGTATCGCCGACGCCTCCTGGCCCATGCTGAGATGGTAGAGCGTGCCGTCGCCGGCGACGGCGGACTGTACGGCATCGTCCCCATCATGGCGCTGGGCCTCGGCCAGCGCGGCGGCCGTGGCGTCGACCAGCAGGACGGCGTCGCCCTGTGCCGTAACCTGCTCATCGGACTCGGGCGTGCGCGCACGCCCGCGCTGCACGCAGCGGATCTCGGTATCCAGGGCAATCCGGTCGCGCCCCGGCGTGTCGTCGAGCACCAGCACGGCCGCCACGCCGTCGCCGACGAAGGTGGGCCGCGGGAACATCAGCGTCTGCCCGATCGGCAGCACGGGACGCGGGTTGCTGCGCCGCATCTGGGCGCACAGCAACGAGAACAGCAGCATGCCGTGCGCCACCGTGGCGCCGAAATGCGTGGTGCTGGCGAACGCCGGGTCGCAGTGGATGGGATTGTCGTCGCGCGAGAGCCGGGCGAAGCGATCGAAGTCCTCCTGCGTCAGGATGCGCGGGCTGGATGCCTTCATCAGTTGGGTACCTCTACGGTGCCGCCGGTGACCGTGATCCGGTCGGCATTGGCCGGGACGGCGGCGAACGGCGGCAGATTGGTGGGCAGGATGGTGGGCGCGGGAGAGAGGGTGCCGCCACGCGCGACGGTGCGCACGACCTGCGACGGCGGCAGCGCAGTGCCGGCGGTGAGGTTGGCGTACACCGCATCCAGCGCACGGTTCAGGTAGACGTGCAGCGGGATGAAGCGGTTGTCATAGCCGGCCACCGCGCCGATGAAGCTATCGAAGTGCTGGCCGTTGGTCACCTCGATATAGGACAGCTTGCTGGCGCCGCCCTCCTGCAGGTTGTTGTAGCCAAGGTAGGGCCGCGAGGTGTGGTTGACCGGCAGCAAGGCGTCACTGCGGCCATGCACGATGATGGCCGGCTTGCCGTGCAGGTTGCCCGAGCGCAGCGTCTGCGCCAGGCCCGCCTGCAGCGCCTGGGACTGGGCATCGGCGCCGCTGAGCAGCCCGCGCAGGCAGCGCGCGCCGTCGAGGTTGGCGTCGGCCACGCCGTTGCCGGGCGACTTGGAATAGATGTCGCGCAGCGGGCCGCCCGGGTTGTTGTCGTTGATCAGTTGCACGCCGGCCGCGGGTGGCACGCCGTTGCCGGTCGCGTACAGGATATTGAGCACCTCGGGCGCGATGACCGCCGGCGTCAGCACCGCCGTGCCGGTGGCGGCGAAGCTCAAGCCGCACAGGCGGTCCGTCACGCTGGCCCGCGCAAGCGCATTGGCGAAGGTCACCGAAACCGCATTGGCCACTTCGAACAGGGCCAGCGAGGGATGGAGCACGTCCGACTCGGCCTCCCAGCCCGCGTCGTGCAGCGCCTGCAGCGCGTTGGCGGCCTGGGTGGCGGTGTCGGGGCCGGTGATGATGCCTGCGCTGACCAGCGACTGGCAGCGGTTGAGCGCCGGCTGGGCCAGCGCCACGGCAGGCAGGCCGTACAGGCTCACGGCCGGCGCGTTCACCAGTGCCACCGCCTGCGACGTGCACAGCTGCAGCAGGTTGGCCGTGGTGGTGTAGTCGTAGAGCGTGCGGCCCGACGCAAGGACCGGCGCGCCGCCGCGCGTGACGGTCACGCCAGTGACGGCGGGCAGGTTGAGGTTGGGCTCGCCCACGGCCACGCCGTCGATCAGGCCCTGGGTGTCCTGCTCGGCCGCCGCAATGGCTGCGCCGCCGCCGTTGGAGACGCTCGACGCGATCACCACCACCGTCTCAGGGGCGAACGAGCGCTCGCGCGTGCCGTCGGAGGCCACCGTGCCGAAGCGGTCGTTGAGCGCCCACAGGGCAAACTGCGCGGCCTGCAACGTGAAGGCGCCCCAGTCCTTTTCGGGATTGCGCTGCGAATGCGCATGCTTGAACGCCAGGCGGTGCGGCGCGAGCGCGTTGAACGCGGCCAGGGTGGTGGTCGGGAACGGCGCGGCGAACTGCGCATTGGCGCCGGCGGTGCTGCGCGGTGCGCGCGTGCCGTCGATCAGCGGCACGGTATCGGTATCCAGGTCGTGCGGTGCAGCACCGGTGCCTTTGTCGGTGTAGGCCACCGCGCAACCGCGCTTGAGCGCCCATTCGCCGGTGGAGATGGCGCCATAGACGCCGCGCGAGCCGGACGAGGTGGCGGTGATCAGGCAGGGCTTGGCGACGTTGAAGCTGTCGGGGATCTGCACCAGCATCGTGACGTTCTGCTTGCCGCTGCCGTCGTCCGAGAACGCCAGGTACTCGCGCCCCGCCACCTTGCCCTGGCTGGCGGTGACGTTGCCCTGGGCGTCCACGTTGGGGCCGTACAGCGAGCCGAAGCCGCCGCCCGTGGTGGTATCCACCAGCGCGCGGTAGTTGGTGTAGATGGCATAGCGGCGCAGTTCGACCGCAGTGGGCGCCGCCGGGTTCAGCGGCAACGGCGCGGTGGCCGATGCCAGGCCGTCCTTGCCGAGGCCGGCGGTCAGCAGGTCGTCGGTGTTGCCGTCGTAGCTCTTGATGGTCACCGTGCCGATATTGACCGGCTTGATATTGGGATTGCCGTTGCCGCTGTTGTTATTGTTGCCGCCACCGCACGCGGCCAGCAGAAGGCCGGCCGCGCCGGCCAGCGCGAGCCGCGCCCGCGTTGCGCTCCAGACTGGCCGAACGGTACCACCGATACTCACTGCAAACTCGCGCCACATATCGTGCCCCTTTTTGCATGCTTGCTTGATCGGATAACGCATTACGCCAACTGCTTTCCCAATACTGCAACCCCTTGCCGCGCGAGCCCCTGGCCGCTCAGGACGGCGCGAAGCGCGCGCGCAGCTTGTGCTTCTCCACCTTGCCGGACGGGGTGCGCGGCAGCGCCTCGATCAAGCGCACGTGCCGCGGCACCTTGTATCCGGCCAGCGTGGCGCGGCAATGCGCGAGCAGCGCCTCGGCATCGAGCGCCTGGCCGGGCCGGGCCACTACCAGCGCCATGCCGACCTCGCCCCAGCGCGCGTCCGGCACGCCGATGACAGCGGCCTCGGCCACCGCGGCGAGCTGGAACAGCGCGTTCTCCACTTCGGCAGGATAGACGTTCTCCCCGCCGGAGATAAACATGTCCTTGGCGCGGTCGATGATGTAGTAGTCGCCCTCTTCATCCATATAGGCGATGTCGCCCGAGTACAGCCAGCCGTCGCGGATGGCGGCAGCCGTGGCCTGCGGCAGGTTCCAGTAGCCGGGTGTGACGCCGGGGCCCTTGATCAGCAGCTCGCCGCGTTCGCCGGGCGCCACGTCGTAGCCGAGCGGGTCCACCACGCGCGTGAGCATCGAGCCTACCGGCTTGCCGATGGTGCCGATCTTGCGGCGCGCGGTGGCCTCGTCGCAGACGAATACGGTGGGCCCGGTCTCGGTCATGCCGAAGCCGAAGCAGATCGTCACGCCCTTGGCGAGGTAGGCCTCCAGCAGCGGGCGCGGCACCGGCGAGCCGCCGGCGGACATATTGCGCACGCGCGAGAAATCCGCCGCGGCGAAGCCCGCGTGCTGGCTCAGGAAGAGGTAGACCGCGGGCACCGCGAAGAACATCGTGATGCCCGCCCCCGCGTGCGTGCCGGCGGCCGCATCGAGCTTGCGCAGGGTCACCGCGGCATCGAACTGCCGCATGATGTGCACGGTGCCGCCGGCATGCAGCACCGGGTTGGCGTAGAGGTTGAGCCCGCCGGTGTGGAAGAACGGCAGCACGTTCAGGAACACGTCGTCGCGCGTGATCTTGTTGGCCAGCATGGCGTTCACGGCATTGAAGAAAACCATGCCGTAGGTCTGGATCACGCCCTTGGGCCGGCCGGTGGTGCCGGAGGTGTAGAGCAGGTGCCAGATTTCGTGTTCGTCGCGGCAGGGCATCTCGATGACGCGGCCGGACGCGCGCGCCAGCACCGTCTCGTACTCGGTCCAACCGCCGGGCACGTCCGCGCTTTCGTCGTCGGCCATATGCAGCACGGCGCGCAGCGGCATGGCGCGGCTCAGGGCGATGGCGGTGGCGAGAAAGCCGTCGCCGGCGACCAGCACCTCGGGCGAACAATCCTCCAGGATGGGCAGCAGCTCGGCCTCGGGCAGGCGCCAGTTCAGGCAGACCATCACCATGCCCGCCTTGGCGCAGCCATACAGCATTTCGAGGTAATCCGAGCTGTTGTGCGCCAGCACCGCCACGCGGGCGCCGGGCGCCAGCCGCAGATGCTCGCCGAGATACTCGGCAAAGCGGCTGGCGCGCTCGTCGAACCGGCGGTACGTCACCGTGCGGCCGCTCTGCACGTCGACCAGCGCGATCTTGTCCGGGGTGTGCCGGGCGTTCTTGTGCAGCCAGTCGACGACGTACATGTGCAGGGTCTCCCGTTGTCTTTTATCTTGCGCGCAGTACCAGTCTAGGAGGCTACCTCGTGTTCGGCCCGGTCGCCGCGCAGGCGGCCGACGATGCCCTGCGGGAAGTAATACACGCTGAGGATGAACAGCAGCCCCAGCCACAGCAGCCAGCGATCCGGGTGCAACAGGCCGGACAGCAGCGGGATCGCCGCGGTGCCGTCGCTGGCCAGCTTCATCACGTCCTGCAGGTAGGTCTGCGCCACCAGGAACAGCGTGGTGCCGATGATAGCGCCGTACAGCGTGCCCATGCCACCGATCACCACGATCAGCAGGATATCCACCATGATCTCGAACGACAGCGAGGTGTCCGGACCGTTGTAGCGCAGCCAGAGCGCCATCAGCACGCCGGCCAGCGTGGCGAAGGCGGCCGACAGCACGGTGGATACGGTGCGGTAGACCACGGTGCGGTAGCCGATCGCCTCGGCCCGGAAGTCGTTTTCGCGGATGGCCTGCAGCACGCGCCCGAACGGCGAGTTCACCACGCGCAGCAGCAACAGGAACAAGGCCAGCGCGCCGGCGAACACGAAGTAGTAGGAGAACAGCTTGCCGTTGAGCGGCACGCCGAACCACTCGGCGTCTCCCAGCGTGAAGCCCGGCGTGAAGATCTCGGGCACCTTGAAGGTGATGCCGTCCTCGCCGCCGGTCCACTCGGACAGCTGCGATACCAGCGTGGCAAAGGCGGTGGCCACGGCCAGCGTGATCATGGCGAAGAAGATCGCCCTCACCCGCAGCGAGAACAGCCCGATCAGGAAAGCCAGCGCCATCGACACCAGCAGCGCGCCCACGGTGCCGAGCGCCAGCGCGCCCCAGCCCGGCTCGAGCCGCGACATGGCGATCGCCACGCCGTAGCCGCCGATGCCGAAGAACATGGTGTGGGCGAAGGAGACGATGCCGGTATAGCCGAGCAGCAGGTCGTAGCTGGCCACCAGCACCACGAAGACACAGATCTTGGCCGCCATGTTGAGCGCGCGCGCGCCGGGGAACAGGAACGGCGCGCAGGCCAGCGCTAGCAGCATCGCCACCAGGATGACGGTCAGCACGCGGCTGCGCGGCAGGTCGCCGGAAAGGAGTCGGGTCATCGCATTTTCCTCGGGGCTCAGCGCCTGGCTACCGGATACAGTCCCTGCGGACGCCACAGCAGGATCATCACCATCAGCAGGATGTTGGAGAACAGCGCCAGCTTGGGGAACAGAAAACCAGTGTAGTTGGCCATCAGCCCCACCAGCAATGCGCCGACGAAACAGCCGGTGGTCGAGCCGAGCCCGCCGATGATGATGACGATGAAGATCAGCACGTTGACCTGCGCGCCGATCGACGCCGTGATGTTCTGCTGGTACAGCCCCCACAGCACGCCGCCCATGCCGGCCAGGCCGGCACCGACCACGAACACGCCGATGAACAGCAGGCGGATGCGGTAGCCGAGCGACTCCACCATCTCGCGGTTCTCCACGCCCGCGCGGATCAGCAGGCCGATGCGCGTGCGGTTGAGCACCAGCAGCATGGCGATGAAGACCGCCAGGCCGAGCACCACTGCGATCAGGCGATATTTCTCGATGGCGGCGTCGCCCAGCAGCACCGCGCCGCGGAAGGTGGTGGGCACCTGCAGCGCGATGGTCTCCGCGCCCCAGATGGCCTTGATCAGCTGCTCGGCCACGATCATGCCGCCCATGGTGATCAGGATCTGCTTGAGATGCTGCCCGTACACCGGACGCACTACCACGCGCTCGAACAGGAAGCCGACAATGCCCGCCGCGACCATCGCCGCCACGATGGCCAGGCCGAACACCGCAAGATTGAGCGCCAGGCTGTCGGCCTCGACCCAGCCGCCCAGCGGCAGCAACACCGATGCCGCCACATAGGCGCCGAGCGCGATGAAGGCGCCGTGGCCGAAGTTGAGCACGTCCATCAGGCCGAACACCAGCGTCAGGCCGGACGACACCACGAACACGATCATGCCCATGGCCAGGCCGGCGATGGTCAGCGTCAGCCAGGTCGAGCCGCTGCCCACCAGGGGATAGGCCAGCAGCATCAGCAGCGGCGCCAGCGCCAGCGGGGTCCAGTCGAGGCGGACCTTGGGCAGGTCCGCCGGCGCGGCCGGCGTGGTGGGTAAGGTGCTTGTACTCGCCATTGTCTCGGTCCCGATCTCTACGTTCTGGCATGAAGCCGGCAATGGGCCGCCGCCTCTCACGCTGCTATTGTCCGCGCCCCGCTTGAAGTGCCCCGCTTGACACGGTTGCTCTCCCCTGCCCCGCTCCCGCAGGCGGGAGCGCGGACAGGAAAAGCCTACTGATGCGCCGCCAGCGACAAGCCCAGCAGGCGTTGCTGCAGCGCATCGTCATCCGCCAGCGCCGCCATGCTGCCGGTGTGCACCACGCGGCCGTCGTCCATCACCGCCACCGTATCGCCCACCGACTTGGCCATGTGGAAGTTCTGCTCCACCAGCAGGATCGAGACGTCGGTCTGCTTGAGCTCGCGGAACACCGTGATCATGTTCTGGATGATGGCCGGCGCCAGGCCCTTGGTGGGCTCGTCGACGATCAGCAGCTTGCGCGGCTCGATGATCGCGCGCGCCACCGACAGCATCTGCTTCTGGCCGCCGGAGAGCACGCCGGCGCGCTGGTGCCAGAAGATCTTCAGCGCCGGAAACATGCGGAACACCCATTCCAGGCGTTGCGTGTCGATGGCGCCGCTGCGCGCGGCCAGGCGCATGTTTTCCGCCACGGTCAGTTCGGCGAACACGCTCATGTTTTCCGGCACGTAGGCAATGCCGGCCTGCGCCACGCGCGGGGTGCCCCGGCGCGTGATGTCGGCGCCGTCGAAATCGATGCGCCCCTCGCCGGCCTGCCACAGGTTCATGATGGTGCGCAGCGTGGTGGTCTTGCCGGCGCCGTTGCGTCCCAGCAGCATGGTCACGCCGCCGCGCGGCACCGCGAAGCTCACGCCGTGCAGGATGTGGTACGGGCCGATATGCGTGTGTACGCCATCCAGGCTCAGGATGGGAGATGCCGCCTGCTCAGCCATGGCTGCCCTCCTGCGCGGGTGCCATCTCGTCGCCCTGCGCGCCGGCGATGCCGAGATAGGCCTGCTGCACGATCGGCGAGGCGATCACCTCGGCAGGGTCGCCGTCGGCCATCAGGTTGCCGTTGTGCAGCACGATGATGCGGTCGGCCAGCGAACGCACCACGTCCATCTTGTGTTCCACCAGCAGCACGGTCTTGCTCCTGTCGCGCCGGATCTCCTGGATCAGGTCGAGGATCACCGGCACCTCGTCCACGCTCATGCCGGCGGTGGGTTCGTCGAACATGAAGATGCGCGGCTGCAATGCCAGCAGGATGCCCACTTCGAGCTTGCGCTGGTCGCCGTGCGGCAGCGAGGCCACCGGCACATGGCGCTTGTCGGCCATGGCCACGCGCTCCAGGCAGGACTCGGCCTCTGCACGCACGGCGCGGTTGCCGCTCCACACCGACCACAGGTCCAGCCCCACGCGCTGGCGCGCCTGTACCGCCAGCCGCACGTTCTCGAACACCGACAGGTTCGGGAACAGGCTGGTCAGCTGGAAGGCGCGGCCGATGCCGCGCCGTGCCTTGTGCGGCACCGGCAGGCGGGTCACGTCCTCGCCACCCAGCAGGATCTGGCCGGCGCTGGGCGGCAGTTGCCCGGAGATCAGGTTGAAGTACGTGGTCTTGCCCGCGCCATTGGGACCGACGATGCAGGTCAGCTCGCCGGGGCGGAATGCGCATGACACCGCATTCACGGCCACATGGCCGCCAAAGCGGATGGTGAGGTCGCGCGTCTCCAGCGCGGGCGGCCCTGCCGCCGCGCGCTGCAGCGCTGCCGAAGTGCCGGCGGAAATGGCGCCCACCGTCATCACCGCTTGTTGCGGACCGGCACGCTCATCTCCTCGGGCTTGATCTCGCGGACCAGCTCGGGCACGCCCCACGCGAACGCCGGATCGACCTTGATCTTGAAGTGATACATGGACTGCAGGGCCTGGTGGTCCTCCTTGCGGAAGGTCATCTTCCCCTTGGGCGTCTCGAACGACATTCCCTCCATCGCACCGATCAGCTTTTCCGTACCGGTGTCGCCGTTGGTCTTCTTGAGCGCCTCGACCAGCGCGATGCCGGCCGCCATGCCGCCTGCGGTGAAGAAGTCGGGCGGGGTCTTGAACTTGCTGTAGTGGTTGGAGACCAGCCACTCGTTGGCCTTGTTCTTGGGAATGCCGAAGTAGTAGTAGGTCGCGCCTTCCATGCCCGGGAAGTTCTTGTAGCTGGTCATGGCCGGCAGGATGTTGCCGCCGGTGGCGATCTCGATGCCGTAGCGCTTGGGATCGAGGTCGGCGATCTTGAACGGGTTGCCGGCACCGGCCCAGATGATGAAGATGACCTTGCGGCCCGGCTTGTCCTTGAGCGAGTCGAACAGGCGCTGCGCGCCGGCGGTGAAGTCCGTGGTGTTGGTGGGCAGGTATTCCTCGTGGACGATCTTGGCGTTCTTGAGCGCGCCCTTGAAGGCCTTCACGCCGTCGCGGCCGAAGGCGTAGTCCTGTGCCAGCGTGGCGATCTGCACGCCGGGCTTGTCCAGCGCCACCGCGTTGGAGATGGCGTCCTGCGAGGAATTGCGGCCGGTGCGGAAGATATAGCGGTTCCACTTCTCGCCGGTGATCGAATCCGCCACGGCGGGCTCGACCAGCAGGATCTTCTTGTACTCCTCGGCCACCGGCAGCATCGCCAGCGCCGTGCCCGAGGAGGTCGGGCCGACGGCGATGTCGGCGCGGTCGTCGCTATAGGCGGCGGCCAGCTGCGCCTTGGCCACGTCGGGCTTGCCCTGGGTGTCCTTCTCCAGCACCACCAGCTTGTTGCCATTGACCGCCATGGTGCCGTTGGTGGCGTACTCCAGGCCCATCATCAGCCCGGTCTGGGTCTGCTTGGCATAAGCTTCGAGCGCGCCGGTCTTGTCGTAGACGTGGGCGATGCGGATGTCCTTGGCCTGGACGCCGACGGCGGCCAGCAGGCCGGCCAGGGCGAGCGCGCCGGCGGCTTGGTGCTTGCGTTGCATTCCTGTCTCCTCTTTGGATGTTTCTTCTTGTTGCTGGTGCGGATCGGGCTGCCGACCGACGATCGGCGACGGTATTGCCTGACGTTACAGCTTGTTCTTCTGCTTCTTGCCTTGCGGTGCTTTCAGCTTGTTGCTTGCTGCTTGCTGCATTCCTGCGCGCGTGCCGCTCAGCACGGGGTCGTGGCACCGAGGAAGCGGCGCATGCCGGCCGCGGCCTCGGCGCTGGCGATCTGCGCCACGAAGGCCGCGCGCTCGCGCTCCAGGCCGTGCGCCAGCGCCTCCGGGTCCCAGCGCAGCAGCGCGCGCGTGTGCGCCACGCTGCCGGCGACCTTGTCCTTCAGTGCGGCCGCCAGCGACAGCGCGCAGGCCTCGGCCTGGCCACCAGGCGCCAGGTGCGTCGCGATGCCGAGCGCCGCGGCCTGGCTGGCGGTCAGCGTGGTGTTCTCGAGCTGGATCGCACGCGCCCGGGCGTGGCCGATCATCTGCGGCAGCATCGCCGTCCAGCCGCCGTCGGGACTGAAGCCCACCACGGTGTAGTACGGCGCGATGCGCGCGCCCTCGCCGAGCACCGTCATGTCGCAGGCCAGCGCCAGGCCCAGCGCGCCGCCGGTGAGCCAGCCCTCCACTGCCGCGATGACCGGGCAGCGCAACGCCGCCAGGCGCAGGATGCACGTATTGAGCAAACCCAGCAGGCGCTGGGCGTAGGCCTCGAGCGCCGTGCGCTGCGCCGCATGGGCGGCGAAGGCGGCCACGTCGCCGCCCGTGGAAAACGAGCGGCCGGCATGCCCCAGCACCACCGCGCGGACATCGGCATCGGCCTCCACGCGCTCAAGCGCGGCCAGCAATTGCTCCAGCAACTCCGGCACCAGGCTGTTGTGGCGGACGGCGCGGTTGAGCCGCACCACGGCCGTGCCGCCGACGCGCTCGACCAGCACCAGCGCGCTCATCGCGCCTCCAGGCCGTGGGAAATCATGTCGAAGGCGGTATCGACCACCTTGTCCATCGACGCCGGACGTTTCCACAGCGCGTAGCGCATGCCGAGGAAGTTGCTGATGCCGATCAGGCACCAGGCGCGCACCTCGGCATCGCCCGGCGAGATCTGGCCCTGCTCTTCGGCCTTGCCCAGGCGCCGGCTGTAGACGTCGGCGAAAACCTGGAAATAGCTGCTGTAGATGGTTTCGTCCACCGAATAGGAATCCAGCACGATGCGGTACAGGTTCTTGTGGCGCGAGACGAAGGAGAGAAAGGCCTTGAGGCCGAGCCGCTCGGCTTCGATCTGCGTCTGCGCCGGCCCGACGTGCTTGCGCAGGTGGGCGCGCACCAGTTCCAGCATGTGCTGCACTAGCGCCCGGAAGATGTCTTCCTTGTCCTTGAAGTAGAGGTAGAAGGTGCCCATCGCCACCTCGGCCTCCTGCGTGATCTCGGAGATCGACGCCACGTAGTAGCCCTTCTCCCCGAACACCTTCTCGGCGGCGCGCAGCAGCGCCTCGCGGGTCTTCTGGCCGCGCGCGGTCTTGGGCTGGCTTGCGCCGGATTCGGTCAGGGACATCAGAGCTCCGGGATCATGAAACATGATAGCTGATTCATGTTTCATGATATAAACGTGGCAATCCGAATGTCAATACATCGCTTTCCCGAAGCCAGAGCCTGCCACGGCCGCGGGTTCGAGACAAGCCAGCTCAACGACCGGGAACTCGCCCTTGGATGATTCGCGCACGGCGTTGCTCGCCCATCCTGCCGCATCGGCCCCGCCCGACTTCGACGTCCATCCGGCCCGCGGCGGCCTGCCGGGCTGGCGGGAGGCGGGCAACGGCCCGGCGCTGCTGCTGCTGCACGGCTGGTCGCTGTCGGGCGAAGCCTTCGACGGCCAGCGCGCGCTGGCGCAGGCGGGCCTGCGGGTGATCGCGCCGGACCACGCCGGACATGGCCTGTCTGCTGCGCTGCCGCAAGCAGCCCGGGCCACGGTGGCGCGGCTGGCGGCGGACGTGGCGGCGCTGGTCCGCCACCTGGGCCTGCGCGAGGTGACGGTGGCGGGATGGTCGATGGGTGCGATGGCGGCGTGGGAGTTGCTGCGCAGCCATGCCGCGCTGCCGCTGGCGGCGGTCGGCGCCATCGATATGACGCCGTGCCTGGTAACGGGCCCGGACTGGCAGCACGGCCTGCACGGGCGCTACGACACGACCCTGGCCGCGCAGATGGCCGCGCGCGTGCGGCAGGACTGGCCCGCGACGGCCGCTTTGGTGCGAGATGGACTGTGGGCAGCGGGCAGCCAGCCCGATCTGGCGCGGGCCACCTGGCTGGAGGCCGTCATGGGGCAATGCGCACCGCAAGCGCTGGCCTCATTGTGGGAGGACATGGCCCGCAGGGACTACCGGCAGACCCTGGCGCAGACCGGCGTGCCGCTGTTCCACCTGTATGGAGAGCGCAGCCGCCTCTATGCGCCGGCCGTCGGCCAGGCCACGCAGGCCCTGCAACCGGCCGCGCGGCTGGCCATCGTGCCGGGGACGGGCCATGCGCCGCATATGGAGCGGCCGGAAGCATTCAACACGGCCCTGCTGGCGATGCTGTCCGGCGCGGCCGCAGGCTGGCGCCCGTGACGATGCGCCGGCAGGACGCTCAGGCCAGCAGGCGGTAGGTCCACAGGCCAAGCACGGTCAGCGCCAGCGAGCCGCCGAGGTGCAGCAGCAGATGTACCACGGCCCAGCCATAGTCGCCGGCCATCAGGTTGGCCACGACCTCGCTGGAGAAGGTGGAGAAGGTGGTCAGTCCGCCGAGAAAACCGGTCACTGCCAGCAGCCGCCATTCGGCCGGCAGTCCGGCATGCGAATCGAAAAATCCCACGGCAAGGCCGATCAGGTAGCCGCCCACCAGGTTGGCGGCCAGCGTGCCGTAGGGCAGCGCGGGGTTGACCGCATTCCACATGACCGAGAACAGCCAGCGCAGCCACGCGCCCGCCGCGGCGCCGACACCCACCGCGACAAATCCGAGCGGGCCCATCAGTTCCCGGCTTCCTGATCTTGCCGCTGCGCGTCGGGCGCGCCGGTGGCCGCCTCCCCGCTGGCATTGAGCGAGCGAATGCCCCAGCGCTGCAATGCAGCCTCGTCGGTGACCCGCGCGTCGACCCAGCGCGCGCCCTCCGGGGTCTGCTCCTTCTTCCAGAACGGCGCCTCGGACTTGAGGTAGTCCATGATGAATTCGCAGGCGGCGAAGGCGTTGCCGCGGTGCGCCGAGGCCACCGCCACCAGCACGATCTGGTCCAGCGGCAGTAAGGGCCCGACCCGGTGCACGATGGTGACGCCGAGCAGCGCCCAGCGCTCCCGGGCCACCGCCTCGATGCGGGCCAGCGCCTTCTCGGTCATGCCCGGATAGTGCTCCAGCTCCATCGCGCTGACCGCAGCGCCGTCGCTGACATCGCGCACCGTGCCGATGAAGCTGGCCACCGCGCCCACGCCCGGCTGGTCCTGGCGCAATGCCGCCACCTCGGCGCCCAGGTCGAAATCCTCGCGCTGTACCTTGACGCTCATCTCAGCCTCCCGTGACCGGCGGAAAGAAGGCCACTTCGCAGCCTTCGGCCAGCACGCTGCCAGGACTCGCCACGTCGTGGTCAACCGCCATGCGCAGCGCACGGCCTTCCGCCAGCACCTCGGCCCAGGCGCCGCCGCGCTGGCCGAGCCATTGGCGCAACTCGCCCACGGTGGCCACCGTGGCTGGTACTTCGACACGTTCCTGCCCCAGGCCCAGTTGCTCGCGCACGCTGGCAAAGAAGCGCAGTTCGATCTTCATGGCAGCCGCTCTCCTCAACCCACCAGTCCATCGAAGGCGATGTACTGCACGGTGTCGCCGCGCGCGATCGACTGGCCCGGCGGGTTGTCGACCAGGCCGTCGCCCCACACGGTGGAGGTCAGCACGCCCGAACTCTGGTTGGCGAACATCTCCAGCCCGCCGGCCTGGTTGATGCGCACGCGCAGGAATTCGTTGCGGCGGTCGCCCTTGGGCAGGTCGAAATCCGCGCGCAGCAGCAGGCGGCGCGGCATCACGTCCTGCACGCCCTGCAAGCGCAGGATGAAGGGACGCACGAACAGCAGGAAGGTCACGAAGCTGGACACCGGGTTGCCCGGCAGGCCCAGGAAGTAGACCGGGGCCTGCCCGTCGCGCGCGACCTCGCCAAAGGCCAGCGGCTTGCCCGGCTTGATGGCGATCTGCCACAGGTTGAGGCGCCCTTCGGCTTCCACCGCCGGCTTGATATGGTCTTCCTCGCCCACCGAGACGCCGCCCGACGTGATGATCAGGTCATGCCCGGCTGCGGCGCGCCGCAGCGTGTCGCGCGTGGCGGCCAGGGTGTCGGGCACGATGCCGAAATCGCTGACCTCGCAGCCGAGTTTTTCCAGCAGGCCGCGCAGCGTGAAACGGTTGGAGTTATAGATGGCGCCCGGCTTGAGCGGCTCGCCGGGCATGGCGAGCTCGTCGCCGGTGAAGAAGACGGCGACCTTGACGCGCCGCACCACGTCGAGTTCGGCCTGCCCCACCGAGGCCGCCAGGCCCAGCGCCTGCGGCGTCAGCCGCGTGCCGGCCGGCAGGATCACGCTGCCCGAGCGGATATCCTCGCCGGCGCGGCGTATCCATTCGCCGGGTTGCGGCGCATGGTTGACGATCACCTCGTCGCCCTCCGCCACGCATTGCTCCTGCATGACCACGGCGTCGGCACCCGGCGGGATCAGGCCGCCGGTGAAGATGCGCGCGGCGGTTCCGGCAGCCAGCGCCGTGCCGACATGGCCCGCGGGAATGCGCTGCGCCACGCGCAGGCGCGCCCCGGGCGCCGCCACGTCGGCGCTGCGCACGGCGTAGCCGTCCATCGAGGTGTTGTCCGCCGGGGGCACGTCCAGCGAGCTCGCCACGGGCGTGGCCAGCACGCGGCCATTGGCGTCCAGCGTGGCGATACGCTCGGCTTGCGCGAGCGGCGTGGCGCCGGCCAGCAGGGCTTCGAGGGCCTGGGCCATGGTCAGCATGGGGGGACGGGCTTGCGCGGCGGCTTGGGTCATGACGAAAGCGGTTAGGTGGGACGGCAACCCCACGGTCGCCCATGGGAAACGGCCCGCGTACCGCCCCCGGTACATGCGGGGCGATGCGCGGGCCGTGCGGTTCAGCTCGGCAGATCCGATTGTAGCGAGTTGCCGCCGCCCCGGCCAACGGGCCGGCGGCGGCATGGTCTTTACAAGCCGGTATGGCCGGCGATGAAGGCCTTGATCTTGCCGGCGTCGGCCGGCATGACCTCGAAACGCTGGGGCAGCTTTTCGATGCCGTCGAAGCTGGCCGGCCGCTCCGGCTCGTGGCCGAGCGCCTCGCGGATGGTGTCGGCGAACTTGGCCGGCAGCGCGGTTTCCAGCACGACCATCGGCACGCCGGGGGTGAGGTGCTCGCGCGCGACCTTGACGCCGTCGGCGGTGTGCGTATCGATGGTGATGCCGTAGCGTCCGGACAGGTCGCGGATGGTGGCGACGCGGTCCTCGTGGGTGCTGCGGCCCGAGACGAAGCCGAAGGCGCGGATGCGGTCGAATTCCGGCGTGCCGGCCAGGTCGAAGCCGCCCCTGGTGTCCACATCGCGGAACATCTCGGCCAGCTTGCCGGCATCGCGGCCGAGCAGGTCGAACACGAAGCGCTCGAAGTTCGAGGCCTTCGAGATGTCCATGCTCGGGCTGGAGGTGTGATACGTCTCGGCCGACTTGCGCACGCGGTAGGTGCCGGTGCGGAAGAACTCGTCGAGCACGTCGTTCTCGTTGGTGGCCACCACCAGCTTGTCGATCGGCAGGCCCATCATGCGCGCGATATGGCCGGCGCAGACATTGCCGAAATTGCCCGATGGCACGCAGAAGGAGACCTTCTGGCCCGGGCCGTCGGTGGCCAGCAGCCAGCCCTTGAAGTAGTACACCACCTGGGCCACCACGCGCGCCCAGTTGATCGAGTTGACCGTGCCGATCTTCTGGCGGGCCTTGTAGTCCAGGTCGTTCGACACGGCCTTGACGATGTCCTGGCAATCGTCGAACACGCCTTCGACCGCCAGGTTGAAGATGTTCGGGTCCTGCAGGCTGAACATCTGCGCGGTCTGGAACGCGCTCATCTTGCGGTGCGGGCTGAGCATGAACACCCGGATGCCTTGCTTGCCGCGCATCGCGTACTCGGCGGCGCTGCCGGTATCGCCGGAGGTGGCGCCGAGGATGTTCAGCTCCTGCCCGGCACGCGCAAGCGCGTACTCGAACAGGTTGCCGAGCAGCTGCATGGCCATGTCCTTGAAGGCCAGCGTGGGGCCGTTGGACAGGCCCAGCAGCTGCAGGGGAGTACCGCCCTCCTCACCCAGCGTGCGCAGCGGGGTGATGTCCGCGGTGTTGTCGCCGGGGCGGGCATTGCAGTACACCTCGGCGGTGTAGGTCTTGCGCGTGAGTGCGCGCAGGTCCTCGGCCGGGATGTCGTCGCAGAACTTCGACAGGACTTCGAAGGCGAGATCGGCGTACGACAGCTTGCGCCAGGCTTCGAGCTCGTCGGTGGTGACCTGCGGGTATTCCTGCGGCAGGTACAGGCCGCCGTCCGGCGCCAGGCCGCCCAGCAGGATCTCGGAGAAGGTTTGCGGCATCTCGTGGCCGCGCGTCGACTGGTATTTCATCGCTCGCTCAGTTCAGTTCTTCCATGCGCAGGCGCGTGACCGCGGACAGCACGGTGGGGAGTGCCTCGATCTTGGCGATGGCGGCATTGACCTGCTTCTCGCGCGTGAGGTGCGACAGCATGATGATGTCGGTCTGCGGCTCGCCCTCGCGCGATTCCTTCTGCAGCATGGCATCGATGGAGATGCCGGCGTCGGCCAGGATGCGGGTGATGTCGGCCAGCACGCCGGTCTCGTCCGCCACGCGCATGCGCAGGTAGTACGAGCTGGTGACTTCCTCGATCGGCAGCACCGGCACGCTGGAGAGTTCGTCCGGCTGGAACGCCAGGTGCGGCACGCGGTGCTCGGGGTCGGCGGTGTGCAGGCGGGTCACGTCGACCAGGTCGGCGATCACGGCCGAAGCGGTCGGCTCGGCGCCGGCGCCCTTGCCGTAGTACAGCGTGGCGCCGACGGCGTCGCCCTGCACCAGCACGGCGTTCATGGCGCCTTCCACATTGGCGATCAGGCGCTTGGTCGGCACCAGGGTCGGGTGCACGCGCAGCTCGATGCCGTTTTCGCGGCGGCGCGTCAGGCCCAGCAGCTTGATGCGGTAGCCCAGCTCTTCGGCATAGCGGATATCCACGGCCGACAGCTTGGTGATGCCTTCCACATAGGCCTTGTCGAACTGCACCGGCATGCCGAAGGCGATCGAGCTCATCAGCGTGATCTTGTGGGCGGCGTCGATGCCTTCGATGTCGAAGGTGGGATCGGCCTCGGCATAGCCCAGCGCCTGGGCTTGCTTGAGCACGGTGTCGAAGTCCAGGCCCTTGTCGCGCATCTCCGACAGGATGAAGTTGGTGGTGCCGTTGATGATGCCGGCGATCCACTCGATGCGGTTGGCGGTCAGGCCTTCGCGCAGCGCCTTGATGATGGGGATGCCGCCGGCCACCGCGGCTTCGAAGGCCACGATCACGCCCTTCTTGCGCGCGGCCTCGAAGATCTCGTTGCCGTGCACGGCCAGCAGCGCCTTGTTGGCGGTGACCACGTGCTTGCCGTTCTCGATGGCCTTGAGCACCAGCTCGCGCGCGATGCCGTAGCCGCCGATCAGTTCGATGACGATGTCGATCTCGGGACGGGTGACGACCTGGTGCGCGTCGGCCACCACCTCGACCTGCCCACCGGTCAGCTCGCGGGCGCGTTCGGTGTTGAGGTCGGCGACCATGGCGATCTCGATGCCGCGTCCTGCGCGGCGGCGGATTTCTTCCTGGTTGCGCTGCAACACGTTGAACGTGCCGCTACCGACGGTACCGATGCCAAGCAGGCCTACTTTGATGGGATTCATGGACGATCTGACTCAGAGTTGCGGAAAAATGAATTGCGCCGCGCGCCGGCTCAGGCCGCGAGGCCGTGGCGCTTGCGGTATGCCTCCAGGAAGCGGCCTACGCGGCCGATGGCCTCGCGCAGGTCTTCCTCGTGCGGCAGGAAAACGATCCGGAAGTGGTCCGGCTTGTCCCAGTTGAAGCCCGTGCCCTGTACCAGCAGCACCTTGGATTCCTGCAGCAGTTCGTAGATGAACTCCTGGTCGTCCTGGATCGGATACATCGACAGGTCGAGCTTCGGGAACAGGTATAGCGCGGCCTTGGGCTTGACGCAGGTGACACCCGGGATCTGCGTGATCAGCTCGTGCGCCAGGTCGCGCTGGCGGCGCAGGCGGCCGCCTTCGGCCACCAGGTCGTTGATGCTCTGGTAGCCGCCCAGCGCGGTCTGGATGGCCCACTGGCCGGGCACGTTGGCGCACAGGCGCATCGAGGACAGCATGTTGAGCCCCTCGATATAGTCCAGCGCCGGACGCTTGTCGCCCGACACGATCATCCAGCCGGCACGGTAGCCGCAGGAGCGGTAGTTCTTGGACAGGCCGTTGAAGGTCACCGTCAGCACGTCGGTCGACAAGGCGGCGATCGACGTGTGGGTGTGCCCGTCGTAGAGTACCTTGTCGTAGATCTCGTCGGCGAAGATGATCAGGCCGTGCTCGCGCGCGATCGTCACGATGCTCTTGAGCAGTTCGTCCGAATACAGCGCCCCGGTGGGGTTGTTCGGGTTGATGACGACAATGGCCTTGGTATTGGGCGTGATCTTGGCGCGGATGTCGTCGAGGTCGGGCATCCACTCGTTGGCCTCGTCGCATACGTAGTGGACCGGGGTACCGCCCGAGAGGCTCACCGCGGCGGTCCACAGCGGATAATCCGGCGCCGGCACCAGCACTTCGTCGCCGCTGTTGAGCAGCGCGTTCATCGACATCACGATCAGCTCCGAGGCGCCGTTGCCCACGTAGATGTCGTCCAGCCCCACGCCTTCGATGTTCTTCTGCTGCGTGTAGTGCATGATCGCCTTGCGCGCGGCGAAGATGCCCTTGGAATCCGAATAGCCCGCCGAATTGGGCAGGTTGCGCATCATGTCCTGCTGGATCTCTTCCGGCGCGTCGAAACCGAACACGGCCAGGTTGCCGATGTTCAGCTTGATGATCTTGTGTCCTTCCTCTTCCATCTGCTTGGCCTTCTCCAGCACCGGGCCGCGGATGTCGTAGCAAACATTGTTGAGCTTGTTGGATTTCTGGATCGGTTTCACGGCGATGTCGGCAGGAGGCAAGGGCCGCCGGGTGAACGGCGGCTGGCTAGAGAATCTGGGTGGGAAGGAGCGGTCCGCGAGCGCCTGTCCGCTGCAATGCAACGCAAAACGTGGCAGGCAGGGAGGCAAAAGCTATAATTTATCGGATTATGACAGACTTCGGCAGGGATTCTTGCATTGCAGCGTATGCCGCCGGCAGCCGCCGCGCGCGGCGCGGCCTGCCCTGCCGGCCGGCCTGCAGTACCCGCCCGCTGCCACCGACACTGCCCTCAACCCGCCCCGCGCGGCCCGGCCCCGCCGCCGCGCCCGCGCCGGCGCCGCCCCGAAAGGTTTCCCCTTGAAACTCCACGCTGACCAGCCCAATGCCCTCAATACGGTGACCGCCTACGGGCCCGGCTATATCGAAATCAACATGGTGCGCTACACGGACTCCGTGCTGGTCATGCCCGAAGGCGAGGTCCGGCCATGGCCGGTACGGCACTTCGAAGACCTCGAGCCGGCCCATTTCGAGGGGCTGCTCGAGCACGCACCCGAAGTGGTGCTGCTCGGCACCGGCAGCCGCCTGCGCTTCCCGCACCCGCGCCTGACCGCCTCGCTGGCGCGCCGGCATGTAGGGGTCGACGCCATGGACCTGCAGGCCGCATGCCGTACCTACAACATCCTGATGGCGGAAGGCCGCAAGGTGGCGGCCGTGCTGCTGCTCGAAGACCCGGCCTGAGGCCGGCCCGGCGCCATGCGCCCGCCCAGGGACGAAACGACAAGTTACGCGGGCGCCACGCTTGAAGTTTGCCGGGCAGCCCCCATCTGCCGCCACCATGGTGGCAGCACTCATGCAGCCGCCCCCTTCCTGCCCCTCCCAGGAGCCATAAGAATGACAGTCAGTCTCGACCAGGCCGTATCCGACTTCAGCGCGCCCGCCACCGGCGGCGCTTTCCGCCTTGCCGGGCAGCGCGGCAAGACCGTGGTGCTGTATTTCTACCCCAAGGACAATACGCCGGGTTGCACCACCGAAGCCATGAACTTCCGCGACCAACACGACGACTTCGTCAAGGCCGGCGCGGCGGTGTACGGCATCTCGCGCGACAGCATGAAGTCGCACGACAACTTCAAGGCCAAGCTGGAGCTCCCCTTCGAGCTGATCTCGGACGGCGACGAAGCCGTCTGCAATCAGTTCGATGTCATCAAGATGAAAAAGATGTATGGCAAGGAAGTGCGCGGCATCGAGCGCAGCACCTTCATCATCGACGGCAAGGGCATCCTGCGCCACGCCATGCGCGGCATCAAGGTGCCCAACCATGTGGACGAGGTCCTGCAGATCGTGCGGGATCTCTGAGCGCAAACGCCCTTCGGGGCGGCGGCTGGATCGCCGCAGCAACACCTTGGCCCCCGGGTCCTGCCAGCGATTGCAAAACAGAAATCGTTCGGATACATTGATCCGTAATGAGTTCAGAATCCGGATGCCACGCTGTTTCATCGTCCCGGCCCAGGCGCCTCGAGCCCCGGGCCGGTAGCGGACCTGCCGTGTCTCCGGTCCGCAAGAAAGCCGTCAAACCTGCTGCACAGGTCTGGCGGCTTTTTTGTTTGTACGCACAGGACACGATCGGCAACTTCGCGGCCCAGCGCGGCCGCACTCGTGCCCTGCGCCGTTTTCCAGCCGTCTTCTCCCCCTGAAAGGAAAGCCAAGCATGCCGCTGCCGACCATGCCCGCCAAGCCTGCTCAATTGCTTGACCCGAGTGAATTCGCCCCGGTGACCAAGCTGCCCAAGGCCAGATCAGCGACACAGGCCAAGAAACCTGTGCCGGCGCTGGAGCGCGTGGCCTTGCTGGAAACCGGAAACAGCACGGCGCAAGACGCCTCGGGCGTCGAGACCCGCATCGGCGGCACCACGCGAGCGCGCAACAAGGACGCGCCGACGCCGCTGACGCCCGTGCCGACCCTGGCCTCGGTGCCGAAGACCCCGGCCAAGACCGCCGCCGGCACCACCAGCCGCCGCGCACCCAAACACACTGGCCCGGCCAAGCTGTTCGTGCTGGACACCAACGTGCTGATGCACGACCCGACCTCGCTGTTCCGCTTCGAAGAGCATGACGTCTATCTGCCGATGATGACGCTCGAGGAGCTGGACAACCACAAGAAGGGCATGAGCGAAGTCGCGCGCAACGCGCGCACCGTCAGCCGTACCCTCGACGCGCTGGTGGGGGGCACCGACGGCGTGCTCGACGACGGCATGCCGCTGGCCAAGCTCGGCAACCGCGATGYGCAGGGCAAGCTGTTCCTGCAGACCAAGCTCAACGAGATCAAGCTGCCCGACGGCCTGCCGCAAGGCAAGGCCGACAACCAGATCCTGGGCGTGGTCAGCGCGCTGCAGCAGCAGTTTCCGGACCGCCAGGTCGTGCTGGTGTCGAAAGACATCAATATGCGCATCAAGGCCCGCGCCCTGGGGCTGCCCGCCGAGGACTACTTCAACGACCAGGTCCTCGAGGACAAGGACCTGCTCTACTCGGGCGTGATGATCCTGCCCAACGACTTCTGGGCCAAGCACGGCAAGGGCGTGGAGAGCTGGCAGGATCCGAAGTCCGGCGCGATGTTCTATCGCCTGACCGGACCGCTGGTGCCCTCGTTCCTGGTCAACCAGTTCGTCTACCTGGAGCCCAGCGACGGCAGCCTGCCGCTGTACGCCCAGGTCAAGGAGATCAACGGCAAGACCGCGCTGCTGCAGACGCTCAAGGACTACACGCACCACAAGAACAATGTGTGGAGCGTGACCGCGCGCAACCGCGAGCAGAACTTCGCGCTCAACCTGCTGATGCATCCGGAGATCGACTTCGTCACGCTGCTGGGCCAGGCCGGCACCGGCAAGACCCTGCTGGCGCTGGCGGCGGGCCTGGAGCAGGTGCTGGACCAGAAGCTCTACAACGAGATCATCGTCACCCGCGCCACCGTGCCGGTCGGCGAGGATATCGGCTTCCTGCCCGGCACCGAGGAAGAGAAGATGCAGCCCTGGATGGGCGCATTCGACGATAACCTCGAGGTGCTGCAGAAGAGCGACGACAGCGCCGGCGAATGGGGCCGCGCCGCCACCCAGGAACTGATCCGTTCGCGCATCAAGGTCAAGAGCATGAACTTCATGCGCGGCCGTACCTTCGTCAACAAGTTCGTCATCATCGACGAGGCGCAGAACCTGACGCCGAAGCAGATGAAGACGCTGGTGACGCGTGCGGGCCCGGGCACCAAGATCATCTGCCTGGGCAATATCGCGCAGATCGATACGCCCTACCTCACCGAAGGATCGTCCGGGCTCACCTACGTCGTCGACCGCTTCAAGGGATGGAGCCATAGCGGCCACGTCACGCTGGCGCGCGGCGAGCGCTCGCGCCTGGCGGACCATGCCGCGGATGTCCTGTAGGCGTTGCACCAAGCCGGCAAGCCCGCTTCCCGTGTAGGACCGCGCCCGGCAGCATTGTCTGCCGGCGTGGCCTAGCATCAAGGTAACCGGAGCGCCCGCCAAGTTCGGCACCCTGCGTGCCGGCGCCTGGCGGGCGCTTTTTCATCTTGGCTCTGGATCGACGGAGGCACTTGAATGGATACCCAGCATCCTCGCCTGGCGCATGCCAGGAACAAGGTCAGGGCGCGGCTTGCCCTGGCCGGCGGCCTTGCCCTTGCGGCACTTTCCCTGCCATGCGGCTCCGCCCTCGCCGCGGACGAAATGGTGATCCGCACCATGGGGCCGGTCAGCTATGTGTGCGGCGGCATTGCCGCGGACGAGCAGCAGCAGCTCGCCGCGCAGCAGAAGAATTTCAATATGGGCGTGCTCTTCACCCAGGGCGAACGCGGCGAATTCCTGGCCGACGTGGCCGTGCGCATGATGCGCGAAGGCCACGAAGTTGCCAGCTTCACGGCGGCCGGGCCGAAGTGCCTGATCAAGGCCCCGCAAGGCAGCTACAATATCGAAGCGACTTATAAGGGTCAGGCCAAGTCGGTCAATGTGAGCACCGGCACGTACAACGCGCAGTTGCGCTGGTAAGCGGTGCCACCGGACGGCTGCTTTCGCGGCTGTTGCGCGGCTGTCTGCGCGGTGCTTGGCGCCCGGCCCGCAATCGATCAGAACAAGAATGCCAACGCGCCAGACAGGCCAGACAGCCAAGTCACCCGAACCCGGGCCCGTATCATTACCGGCGCGCGTTGCCTGCCGGGCCCGCCTGCCCTTGCTGTGCGCAGCCGCGCTTGTGCTGGCCGCCTGCGCCTCCGCGCCGCCGACCCGCAACGCCGGCCAGACCCGCCCTGGCGGCACCCCCATGGTGGACCCCAGCGCCGGGCTCGAGGAAGTCTCCATCCAGGCCATGTCCCTGGTCGGCACGCCCTACCGCTATGGCGGCAACACGCCCGACTCCGGCTTCGACTGCAGCGGCCTGGTGCGCTACGTGGTGCTGCGCGCCGCCAACGTCAGCCTGCCGCGCACCACCGAGGCAATGGGCGAGCGCGGCGTGGCGCTGGATCGCGGCCAGGTAGCCTCGGGCGACCTGGTGTTCTTCAACACCACCGGCCGCGCCAACTCGCACGTCGGCATCTACGTCGGCCAGAACCGCTTCGTGCACGCGCCGTCCACCGGCGGCACCGTGCGCCTGGAGGACATGGGCAAATCCTATTGGGCGTCGCGCTACAACGGCGCCCGGCGCGTGGCCAGCGCGGCCGTCCCGCCACCGATGCCCGCGCGGCCTCAGCCGCAATTGCCGACGCCGGAGGCTCCTGCCGCCCCGCCGGCCGGGGACGACGACCCCATCGCCGCCTTCGCCAATCGCTAGGTTCGGCGTGCCGGGCATCCCGCGCCCAACAAAAAACCAGGCATGACGCCTGGTTTTTTTGGGGCAGTGCCGACAGCGGGATGTCGCCTCAGAGCACGTGCAAGCCGATCCACCATGCAATCGCCGCCATGAAGGCAGACGCAGGAATGGTCAGCACCCAGGCCCAGACGATATTGCCGGCCACGCCCCAGCGCACGGCCGAAGCCTTCTGCACCGAACCTACGCCGACGATGGCGCCGGTGATGGTGTGGGTGGTGGAGACCGGCACGCCCAGCGCCGAAGCGATGAACAGCGTGATCGCCCCGCCGGTCTCGGCGCAGAAGCCGCCCACCGGCTTGAGCTTGGTGATCTTCTGGCCCATGGTGCGCACGATGCGCCAGCCACCGAACATGGTGCCCATGCCGATCGCCACGTAGCAACTGACGATGACCCACACCGGCGGTTCGCCGCCGCCCTGCGCCACATGGCCGCTGGCGATCAGCAGCATCCAGATGATGCCGATGGTTTTCTGCGCATCGTTGCCGCCGTGGCCCAGGCTATAGAGCGAGGCCGAGATCAGCTGCAGCCGGCGGAACCAGCGGTCCACGCGGGACGGCGGCGTGCGGAAGAAAGTCCAGGCCACGATCACCATCATCAGCGAACCGAGCACGAAGCCCAGCAGCGGGGAGATCACGATGAACGCAACGGTCTTCGCCAGGCCACCGCCCACCAGCGCGCTGGTGCCGCCCTTGGCCACCGCGGCGCCCACCAGCCCGCCGATCAGCGCGTGCGACGACGACGAGGGAATGCCGTAGTACCAGGTGATCAGGTTCCAGGCGATGGCGCCGACCAATGCGCCGAAGATGACGTGGTGGTCGACGATATGGACGTCGATGGTGCCCGTTCCCACCGTGGCCGCCACCTTGAGGTGGAAGATGAAGATGGCCACCACATTGCACATGGCGGCCATGGCCACGGCGTGGTGCGGCTTGAGCACGCCCGTCGATACCACCGTGGCGATCGAGTTGGCGGCATCGTGGAAGCCGTTCATGAAGTCGAACAGCAAGGCGAGGCCCACCAGCAAGGCGATCACCCACAAGCTCATTTGTATGGTCTGCATGCCGATTCGTGCCTCAGGCGTTTTCCAGGACGATGCCTTCGATGATGTTGGCGACGTCCTCGCACTTGTCGGTGATGGTTTCCAGTTGCTCGTAGATGGCCTTGAGCTTGATCAGCCGTTTCACGTCGGTCTCGTCGCGGAACAGCTTCGACATGGCCGAGCGCATCACGCGGTCCGCCTCGGACTCGAGCTGGTCGATCTGCTGCGCCGTCTTGAGGATGGCGCTGGCATTGCTCATGTCTTCGAGCAGCCCGACCGCGATCTTGACCTGGTCGCAGCACTGCACGCAGATCGAGGCCAGCTTGCGCGCTTCGTCGGTCAGGCTGGTCACGTCGTACAGCGAGATGGTCTCCGCCACGTCTTCCATCAGGTCGAGGATGTCGTCCATGGTGGTGATGAGCTTGTGGATCTCATCGCGGTCCAGCGGCGTGATGAAGGTCTTGTGCAGCAGGTCGATGGTGTCGTGCGTGATGCGGTCGGCCTTCTTTTCGGTGGCCTGGACGCGGCGCGCGTGTGCCTCGGCATTGGGCAGGTCGTTGACCAGCACTTCCAGCTCGCGGGCGGCGGTCACCGCGCAATCGGCATGCTGGTTGAAGTATTCGAAGAACTTGCCCTCCGTGGGCATGAATCGGCCGAACATGGGTTGTTCCTTGTCACGACGCGTTAGCGCCGCTGGTTGTTGCTGAGTGGGTTGCTGGATCAGCCAGTCGTGCATTGAATGACAGCCGCCTCGCGGCGGCTGTCATCAAAACGCAATATTTTACAGGCATGTGGGGCGAAGCCGCGCCTCTTTGATGTGCGGCGCCGGCGATCCGCCTTCCCGGCGGCGCCGGCTGCCCGGCAAGCCGCGCCGGGCCTGGGCTTCAGTTGTCGTTGTCGAAGAAGGCGGGGCCGCCGCTGAAGTTGTCGAACTTCGTGAACTGGCCCAGGAATGTCAGCCGCACGGTCCCGATCGGGCCGTTACGCTGCTTGCCGATGATGATTTCCGACGTGCCCTTGTCCTGCGAGTCCGGGTTGTAGACCTCGTCGCGGTAGATGAACAGGATCACGTCGGCATCCTGTTCGATAGCGCCGGATTCGCGCAAGTCGGACATCACCGGCCGCTTGTTGGGGCGCTGTTCCAGGCTTCGGTTCAACTGCGACAGCGCAATCACGGGGCAGTTGAGCTCCTTGGCCAGGCCCTTGAGCGAACGCGAGATTTCCGAGATCTCGGTGGCGCGGTTTTCACCGCCGCCCGAGCCCGACATCAGCTGCAGGTAGTCGATGATGATCAGGCCGAGCTGGCCGCACTGGCGCGCCAGCCGGCGTGACCGGGCGCGCAGCTCCATCGAGCTCAGCGCCGGGGTTTCGTCGATGAACAGCTGGGCATCGTTCATGCGCTGGATGGCATGCGTCAGGCGCGGCCAGTCTTCGTCGAGCAGGCGGCCGGTACGCAGGCGGTGCTGGTCCAGCCGGCCCACCGAGCCGAGCATACGCATGGCCAGCTGCGTGCCCGCCATTTCCATGGAGAACACCGCCACCGGCAGGCCCTGCTCCACCGCCACATGCTCGCCGATGTTCAGCGAGAACGCGGTCTTGCCCATCGAGGGCCGGCCCGCAACGATGATCAGGTCGCCGGCCTGCATGCCGCTGGTCATGCGGTCCAGGTCGATAAAGCCGGTCGGTACGCCGGTCACATCGGTGCTGGAATCCCGGTGGTACAGCTCGTCGATGCGCTCCACCACCTGGGTCAGCAGCGGCTGGATCTCCTGGAAGCCCTTCTGCCCGCGCGAGCCTTCCTCGGCGATGGCGAAGACCTTGGATTCGGCCTCATCGAGCAGTTCCCGCACTTCGCGCCCCTTGGGCGCGAACGCGGCGGTGGCGATGTCGTCGGCCACGGTGACCAGCTTGCGCAGCACAGAGCGCTCGCGCACGATCTCCGCATAGCGGCGGATATTGGCTGCGCTGGGCGTGTTCTGCGCCAGCGAATTCAGGTAGGCCAGTCCGCCCACCTCCTCCGCCTTGCCGGCTCCCTGCAACACCTCGTAGACGGTGATGACGTCGGCAGGCTTGGTAGCAGCGATCAGCCGGGAGATGCTCTGGAAGATCATCCGGTGATCGAAGCGATAGAAGTCCGCTTCGGACAGGAAATCGGCGATACGGTCCCAGGCGGCGTTGTCCAGCAACAGGCCACCGAGTACCGATTGCTCGGCCTCGATGGAGTGTGGTGGAACCTTGAGATTATCTAGTTGGGGGTCTGCGACGGGCGCGTTCATGGGGAGGGATTATAACGGTGGCCGGGCCCCCGTCGCAGGAGAAATCGCGGCTGTCAGCCATCGTCCGCGATGAAGTGACGGCGGGACGACCAGCCTGTCGCAATGAAGCCCAAAGCAAAAAAGGCAGGAGCGCTTGGCCCCTGCCTTTTTTGTTGTTGCCAGCAATCGATGCCCGCCGCCAGCCCCTGAGCGGGGCCCGCGGTGGCATCGAATCCGGTCTTAGACGTGCTCGCCCAGGACGGCGATGGTCACATCGACCAGCACGTCCGTGTGCAGCGAAACGCTGACCGGATGATCGCCAACGACCTTCAGCGGGCCGTTCGGCAGGCGCACTTGCGCCTTCTCGATCTTGAAGCCTTGGCCTTCCAGGGCTTCGGCGATGTCGGCGTTGGTGACCGAACCGAACAGGCGGCCGTCCACACCCGACTTCTGGGTGATCTGCACGGTCAGGCCGTTCAGCTTTTCGCCTTCGGCTTGCGCAGCGGCCAGCTTCTCGGCGGCGGCCTTTTCCAGCTCGGCGCGCTTGACTTCGAACTCGCTGATGGCGGTCTGGGTCGCACGGCGGGCCTTCTTGTTCGGGATCAGGAAGTTACGGGCGTAGCCGTCCTTCACGCGAACGATGTCACCCAGGTTGCCCAGGTTGATGACTTTTTCCAGCAGAATGATTTGCATCGTGTTTTCTCCTTGACGGACCTAGGGCCGATCAGTTCTTGTGCAGGTCGGTGTAGGGCATCAGCGCGAGGAAACGCGCGCGCTTGATGGCCGTATCGAGCTGACGCTGATAGTGAGCCTTGGTACCGGTCAGGCGGGCCGGCGTGATCTTGCCGTTGTCGCCGATGAAATCCTTCAGGGTGTCCAGATCCTTGTAGTCGATCTGTTCCACGCCAGCCACGGTGAAGCGGCAGAAGCGCTTGCGCTTGAACAGCGGGTTCTGCTGTTGGAAGCGCTTCTTGTTCTTGTTGTCACGTTTGACGAATGCCATGATTCAATCCTTTTCGAATGCTTTACATCCAGTGATGTGAAAGACGAGAGCCTTGCTGTTGCGGTGCTTGCGAGCGAGGAATCCTTCGCAGTCGAGCATCGCGCCGAGCGGGGTACGCTCGAGCCGTTGCCCAACCTGGCCGATTCCCATGGCGGCGATGGCAAATTCCACCTGCCTGGGCGTTTGCGCCTCGACGGTCTGGCCCGCGTACTGCAAGATGCAGTTGACGACGGGGACGCCTGCCGGGGTGTAGCGCAAGGCATCGCGTTCGGCGAGGGTTGCGCAGAGCCTTAACTGGTTCAACGCTGCCTCCCTTCCCGATGCCTGTACCCATGCCCGCCCGCGCCGCCGCGACGCCTCACGTACTCAGCGTCTGCGGCAACCGCAACGGTCCGCACTTACGCGGCCGGGGCTTCGCTGGTCTGTTGCGCGGCCTTGCGGGCTTCTTCGCGCTGCACTTCCTTCATCATCGGGGACGGTGCGGTTTCGGCCTTCTTGGTCTGAACGATGAGGTGGCGCAGCACCGCGTCGTTGAACTTGAACGCGTGTTCGAGTTCAGCCAGGGTTTCCTTGCCGCATTCGATGTTCAGGCAAACGTAGTGAGCCTTGGCCAGCTTCTGGATCATGTAGGCCATCTGACGGCGGCCCCAGTCTTCCACGCGGTGGATCTGGCCTTCCTGCGACGTGACCAGCGTCTTGTAACGCTCGATCATGGCCGGAACTTGTTCACTCTGGTCCGGATGGACGATAAATACGATTTCGTAATGACGCATTGACGCTCCTTTTGGATAAGCCACCCGGGCGCCATGTCCGGTGCGGCAAGGTTGGATAGCCTTAAAGTATAGCGCGCTTTCGCCTTACTCGGCAAGTCGCTTCAACTCCCCGCGAACAGCGCCTGCAGCGCGACCGGATCGGACGCCAGCGCGGGAGTCCCCGCCAGGGCAAACAGCAGGAGCACGCGTGCCTTATAAGGATTCAGGTTGCCGGCCGCAACGAAAACACCGGACGCCGGCCGCGGCGCCACCGGAATCGCCACATGACCCGCACCGGTGCGCGAACTGCGCACGACCGCCACGCCGGCCGCGGCCGCCTCGGCCAATGCCTCGGCCAGCGACTGGTGGATCGAGCCGTTGCCCGCGGCCGCCACGACAAGACCGTTCACGCCCGCCCCGACCAGCGCGTCGACGACCACCCGGCCCGGCTCCGCATAGCTGGCGAGAATCTCCACCTTGGGCCAGGCCTGCGGCATCGGCATGGCCGCGGCCGGCAACCGCGCCGGGGCGCGCGTGAAGCCCACGAAGTCATCCTGCACATAACCGACCGGCCCGCCCGCTGGCGAAGCGAAGGCGTTCACTGCCGACGTGTGCGCCTTCACAACGTCGCGCGCGGCGTGGATCTCCTGGTTGATGACCAGCAGCACGCCCTTCCCCACCGCCTGCGCGTGGCTGGCCACACGCACGGCGTCGAGCAGGTTCAGCGGCCCGTCGGCCGACAACGAGGTCGAAGGCCGCATGGCCGCGGTCAGCACGATGGGCAGCCCGACGGGACAAGCGAGGTGCAACACCATCGCCGTCTCTTCGAGCGTGTCGGTGCCGTGCGTCACGACAATGCCGGCAACGTCGGGTTGCGCGGACCAGAAGCGGATGCGCTCGACCAGCCTCGACCAGAGCGCGAACGACATGTCCTTGCTATCTACCTGGGCGACCTGCTCGGCCTCGATGCGGGCCACACTGCCGAGCGCCGGCACCGCGCCAAGCAAGGACGCCACCGGCACCGTGGCCGCCTGGTATTTGGCGCTACTGGCCGGATTGGAGGAGGAACCTGCGATGGTGCCGCCGGTGGCGAGCACGACGACGCGACGCAATAGGGACATGGCGGGGGACGTGTTGGAATCCGGATTCAAAAGACACGAAATCAGCGATTTGCGTGCCGCGGATTGTAACTCGCTTACCGCCCCACACTTGCGACCAGCACAACCCGCCTGGCGTGCGACAAAGCGCCTGTCGATGAGCAGCCTCCCAAAATTCCGCTTGCACTTCACTCGATACTGTATAAAATCACAGCATACTGTTTAAACATACAGTGCTTTCACATACGGCGACCATGGCGACCCTGACACCGCGACAGCAGCAGATTTTCGACCTGATTCGCAGCACCCTCCAGCACACCGGCTTCCCGCCCACCCGTGCCGAGATCGCCGCCAAGTTCGGCTTCTCCTCGCCCAACGCCGCAGAAGAACATCTGCGCGCCCTGGCACGAAAAGGCGTGATCGAACTCACGCCTGGCGCGTCGCGCGGCATTCGCCTCAAGGTATGGCGCAGCGACTCGGAACTGCCCGACCAGTTCTCCCTCCCCATGGCCGGCGTGATGCAACTGACGCTGCCGCTGGTCGGGCGTGTCGCCGCAGGTAGCCCAATCCTTGCGGCCGAGCATATCGACCGCCAGTATCAGGTCGATGCCTCGGTATTCGAAGTCCAGCCCGACTACCTCCTTCGCGTCCGCGGCCTGAGCATGCGCGACGCCGGCATCCTCGACGGCGACCTACTCGCCGTCAAACGCGCCAGCGAAGCCGCCAACGGCAAGATCGTCGTAGCCCGCCTCGGCGACGACGTCACTGTCAAACGCCTCAACCGACGGGGCGACACCATCGAACTGATCGCAGAGAACCCCGACTTCGCCAGCATCATCGTTGAGCCCGGCCGCGAAGAGTTCTCGCTCGAAGGCATTGCCGTCGGCCTGATTCGTACCGGCGCCTTCTGACGATTCAACAAGTGCGGCTGGAGCGGGCCTGCCCCGCATCAAGCTGCACCCGTTTGTGCCAACGCCACCCGCGCCGCGGGTGCCGCCAACTGTTGTTGCAAATTACCAGGTGTAGCCATGCTGCCAGCCAACCGCTTCTCCGCCCGCCGCCCCGTCAAGCCCGTCCCGTTCCGCCAGTCCAAGGGCGTGCGTATCTATCAGGGCGCGCAACGCCGCACCATGGTCGGCAGCATGGCAGCCATCTGCCGCATGCTCGAACTGGAAGATCTCCCCAAGCTCTCCGCGTGAAATCGCGTTGCGTATCCCTCGATTCAACGGCGCCCTGGCATCACGAAAAAATTTGAGCGAAGTACTAGCCATCCGCGAATGAAGTTTGTATAATCTTGTTTTTCGTCGATCAGCACTCAGCTGAAAGACTACGACGGTGGCTGTAGCTCAGTTGGTAGAGTCCAGGATTGTGATTCCTGTCGTCGTGGGTTCGAGTCCCATCAGCCACCCCAGAATTGCATTGCAAAAACAGCGAGCTGCGAAGCTCGCTGTTTTTGTTTGTGGGTCTGTTATTTGTCTCAGGCCCGATCGCAAGCCGATTCCGGCGCCCTCTCCCCTCCCCATTTCGTCTACGCACTCGCGTTATTTGCCTGGCTCAACGAGGCAATAGCGGTATTCTGACGACGCCGTATGCTCCATGCGCGCGGCAAATGCGCGACGTATCTGCTTTCTCGCTACCCACCCGGGAGATCTGGATATGGCTGGCTCGAGCCTGCTTCTGCTGATCGACGACATCACTACCATGCTTGACGACGTGGCGGCCTTGAGCAAATTGGCCGCCAAGAAGACCGCGGGCGTGCTCGGCGACGATCTCGCCCTCAATGCCCAGCAGGTCAGCGGTGTCAACGCTGAACGCGAGTTGCCGGTGGTTTGGGCTGTTGCGAAGGGATCCCTGCGCAACAAGGCCATCTTGGTACCATCCGCGCTGGCCATCAGTGCCGTCATCCCGTGGGCGATCGTGCCGCTGCTGATGGCCGGCGGCGCCTTCCTCTGCTACGAGGGTTTCGAAAAGATTGCGCACGGCTTCATGCATCAGGACGGGCAGGAGACAGCAGCAAGCCCGGCGCCGGAGACGGCGGACCCCACCGCTCTCGAAAGGTCGAAGATCCGCGGCGCAGTGCGTACGGATTTCATCTTGTCGGCTGAAATCATCGTCATTTCCCTCGGCACCGTTTCGAGCGCCGCGTTCGGGACGCAGGTTGCCGTGTTGACGGCGATTGCCCTGATCATGACGGTAGGTGTCTATGGCCTGGTGGCCGGCATCGTCAAACTGGACGACGCCGGACTCTATCTGCACCAGCGCTCATCGGCCGCGGCGCGCGCTGCGGGCCGCGGCATCCTGCGCATGGCGCCCTGGCTGATGCGGGCGCTCTCGGTGGCGGGTACCGTGGCGATGTTCCTGGTTGGCGGCGGGATCCTGGTCCACGGATTCCCCGGCGCGCATCATTTGACGGATCTCGTGACCGGCGTTCTGGCGGATGTACCAAGCGTGGGAAGCAGCCTGGAAATGCTCGGACCGCTGCTGCTCAACGCGGTAGCCGGCATGCTGGCCGGTGCGCTGGTCACTGCCACGGTTGCCGTGGCCAGGTTCGGGATGCGGATGTTTCGGCCCTCCTCCGACTGATCACTCCGAGCCGCGGACCGGTCGCTGCGGATCGGTCACTACGAATCGGCCGCCCAAAAAGCAAAACCCCCCAGTACGTGCGTACTGAGGGGTTTCAAGGGAGAGCCTGGCGATTACCTACTTTCACACGGGTAATCCGCACTATCATCGGCGTGGAGTCGTTTCACGGTCCTGTTCGGGATGGGAAGGCGTGGAGTCGTTTCACGGTCCTGTTCGGGATGGGAAGGGGTGGTTCCAACTCGC